>CAZQMI010000085.1:0-10872 GCA_964594475.1 uncultured Thermoplasmatales archaeon | reverse complement strand
TTTTTAAAAAATTATTTAATATCAAAGCAAAAGAAGGAGTGAACACACTGGATTATCTTCCAAAAGAGCAGGCTAGACATTGGAAGAAAATGCTTTCAGAAGTATTAAAAGGAAAACAACATCAGGAAGAATTTGAATGGGATTTTGGAAATGGGGAAAAGCGATTTTATCAAATTTCATTTAACCCTATCAAAAAAAATGATGAAATTATTGGATATTCCGAATTTACAAAAGATATTACAGATGAAAAAAAAGCTGAAAAAGCATTAAGAGAAAATGAAAATCGTTTGAAAAAAGCTGAGGAAATCGGTCGTATTGGGAATGCATACTGGGATGTGAAAAAGAATGAAATATACTGGTCAGAGGAAATGTATACCCTTTATGAACGTGATCCAAAATTGGGTCCACCATCGTATGATGAAGTTATTGCACTTCATCAACCCAAGAGTGCCTCACTTCTTGAAAAAACAGTGAAAAAATCTTTAGAAAAAAGGGAATCATATAAGATTGATCTTGAAGTGAATCTGCCCTCTGGGAAAATTGCGTATCATTCTGTTATAGGAAAACCAATTACAGATGAAAAAGGCAATGTTATCAGTCTCAATAGTACGGTTCAGGACATTACTGAGCGGAAATTAGCGGACTTGGAAGTGAAAAAATCAGAAGAACGATTAAAAATTTTGTTTGAAAACGCTCCCGATGGTATTTACCTTATAGATATGAAAGGTCGATTTGTTGATGGGAATAAAACCGCGGAGGAAATGTGTGGGTATAAAAAACAGGAATTAATTGGAAAGAACTTGTACGAATCTAAGTTACTATCCAAAAAACAGCTTCCTATTGGATTAAAAATAATTGCTAAAAACAAGTTAGGAAAAGCAAGTGGTCCTGATGAACTAATTATTACCTCGAAAAAGGGAACGGCGGTTCCTATCGAGATTCATACCTATCCAGTCACTATTGAGAATGATAGATTCATTCTCGGTATTGCAAGAGATATCACTTACCGTAAGAAAGCCGAACAAGAGATAAAGAAAAGTGAAGAAAAACTTCGAAACCTTGTAGAATCAACCTCAGAATTTGTTTGGGAGGTTAATAGGAATGGTGTCTATTCCTTTGTAAGTGAGAATTGTTCAGATATCATCGGGTTTTCTAATTCTGAAGTGATTGGAAAAACACCGTTTGATTTTATGAATAAGGAGGAAGCAAATCGAGTGGGTAAAGTTTTCTCTGAAATCGTAAGAAAAAAAGAAAGAATTGTCCAGCTCGAAGATACCTGGATTCATAAAAATGGAAATGAAATCGTTTTTGAAACCGATGCCACACCTCTTATTGATGAAAATGGTGAACTAACAGGGTATTTTGGTATTTGTCGAAATATTACTAAAAGAAAAAATGATGAAAAAAGAATTAAAGAAAGCGAAGAGAAATATCGAACCCTATTTGAGCATATGGCTCAGGGCGTGTTTTATCAACATGCTGATGAAAGATTAGTGGGTGTGAATCCCGCTGCGTTAGAGATGTTTGGGTTAACCTACGATGAAATCATTGGAAGAACGTCACGAGGACCTGAGTGGATCGTTATCAATGAGGAGGGAGAGAAGATTCCTTCAGATTATCATCCATCGATGAAAGCTTTGAACACAGGAACGCCCGTTTTTGATGAAGTAGTTGGAGTGTTTAATCCCCGTAAGGATGATTATGTTTGGTTAAATGTCAATGCTATTCCTCAATTTAAACCCGGAAAGACAAAACCATATCAGGTTTTTGTCACAATGCATGACATTACTTCACAAAAAATCACAGAAGAAAAAATTCAATCATATAGCTCTTTTCTAGACCGTATTATGCAAGAGAGCCCCTTTGCCATGTGGGTTGCAGATCCAGAAGGAGTTATTATTAGAGCAAATAAATCCTTATGTAATATTCTTCATCTTTCTGATGATCAAATCGTTGGTAAGTATAATGTATTCGATGATGACAATCTAAAAGAAAATGGAGTTATGCCACAGATAGAAAAGGTGTTTAAACAATTTAAAACAGCGCGATTTCAAATCCTTTGGAAGTCCGATAAAGCTGGAAACGTTGATTTTACAGGTGGAAAAGATCTCTGGATTGATGCAATCCTATTCCCTATTCTAGACTCTGATGGTAAATTGGAAAATGTAGTTTGTCAATGGATTGATATAACTGAGCAGAAAAAGGCAGAGAAAAAATTGAAAGAAAGTGAAAAACGGTTTAGAACGCTGTTTAACTCATCAACAGATGCATATTGTATTCAATCCATCCCAGATTTGAGAATAATTGATGTGAATGAAGAAGCTTGCAGACGGTTCGGTTATTCAAGAGAGGAATTTAAAAAGCTGAGTATAGATAATCTTAGTGTCACTCCTGAATTTTCAATGAAAAATGAAAAAAATAAAGAGAGAATGCAGAACGTTTTCGATGGAGAAATTCAAAACTGGGAATGGTTATCAAAAACAAAGTCAGGAGATCATATCTGGCATTTGATGACCTTAAAAGCAATAGATATTGACGGAGAAAAATGTTTACTTGCACAAGCAAAAGATATCACAAAAATTAAAAAATATCAAGATGAGTTGGAAAACCATAAGATAATCCTACAAGCGGTGAATAAAGAACTCACCAGAAAAGTCAAGTCACGAACCCGACAAATAGAAAGACTCCTGAAGCAAAAGGATGATTTCATCAACCAGCTGGGCCATGATCTGAAAAATCCTTTGGGTCCTTTTGTTCAATTACTTCCCATATTGAAAAGACATGCAGAAAATGAAAAAGATAAAGAAATGATCGATGTCCTTAATCGGAACGCATGGTATATGAGAAACCTGGTGAAAAAAACCATTGAACTGGCGAAACTAAATTCATCTAAGACCGTTTTTTCCTTTGAAGAATCTGATATCTCTGAAATTGTTAAAAAAACGATTACCATTAATAAAACCCTGTTTGATGATAATCAGATAACGATTAAAAACAATATTTCAAAACCGTTTAATCTAGAAATTGATCAAATTCATATACAAGAGGTGTTCACCAATTTATTCAACAATGCAGTAAAATACACTGAGGGCCCGGGATCCATCATTATTGATGCAGAGAAACAAAAAAATCATCTTCTCATCTCAATTAAAGATACCGGCATTGGTATCGATGAGGAGCAAATGCAGTATTTGTTTGATGAATATTATAAAGTAGATAAAAGCAGGCATGATTTTGATAGTAGCGGGTTAGGTCTTCCTATTTGTAAACGGATTATTGAAAAACATAACGGAAGAATATGGGCAAAAAGCAAAGGTCTGGGGAAAGGAAGCACCTTTTATTTTACCTTACCTTTCACCCACGTTGAAAAATAAATACACAGATCTTTGCAGATAGGTAAAAAAAATGATTCCTTAATAGTGAAAAGATTTTTGAATTGTCTTTTAATCTTGAGAGCGAGGAAAGATCAGTGTCTCACTCAACTCAATGTCCACGGTGCGGAAAAGCAAAGAAAGTTGCATTTCCCTTATGCTATGAATGTAATCAAAAAAATACCCAAAAAAAATCAAATCAAAAGATGAAGCCAGCGACTGTGAAACTGCAACAGATGGTGAAACAAAGAAAGAATCCAAAACAACAAAATGCAATAAAAGATAAACCTCAATCAATCAAGGATTGGATTAACACCGATGTCAATGAGTGGGACCAGTTAATCAGTGAAGATAATATTAATTCAGAAGAACGAAATAATACTCATTCATATCAGAGAAAACAAAAGAAAATAACATATTTCTGAATGTAAAACATCATTTTTTAAAAAGAACGTGTTGATTTCACTTTCGCGTATCAAACAACTATTTATATTTGTATTAATATTAAATTAATGGTCTGAGTTTCTATGGAGATTGGAAGAATATGGGAAAACAGATGATGATTCTGTTGCTTTGTATATGTTTGTTTTTTTCAAATATATCCATTGGTCTTAAAGAAAATTATAAGGAAAATGAAATGAGTTTCGCCTTCTCATTTGATCAGTGTCGTATTTCAATAAATAATGAATCAGGTGAGCTGTTTGATACTATACTCCTTGACTCCCTACCACACATCAATACCTTTGGAAAACCAGTTCTTCCGGTCAAACCTGTTCAAATAGTGATTCCTCAGGGTTATTCTCTCAAAACGATATCAATTCATTCAGAAGAAAGGGAATTGGTTGGAAAAGCACCACATCTAAAACATGGAAGCGTACTATTCCCAGTTCACAGCAACATTCAGAAAAACCAAACAGATGCATCTGAAAAGCATCAACAACCTCCTTTCCCGAATCATCAATCTGATGTTTCCCTGTATAAGTTAATTGGGATTTATACCTGGCGGGGAGTTAACATTCTTCATATCAATCTTTACCCCGTTGAGTTTCATCAGGATACAAAAGAGGTTTTCTTTCATCCAACACTAACAATGACGGTAGATCTGATACAGAATACTCGTCATAGTTCTCAGCCTTGTTCAAAAGAAGTGTTTCCGTTCATCGCCGATCGGGTTGAGAACCCGGAAATGCTTTCTTCCTATCAACAATCAACCATGAAAACTTCTAAATCTTATGAATATGTGATTATCACCAGTCAAACTTTTGCTGATGCAACGGTGGATCATTGTTTCTCTGATTTAATTCAATCAAAGATTGAAAAGGATATGCCCGCCACCATAGTAACCATCGAAGAGATTGTCAATAACCCTGATTACATGGTCAATGGCAAATGGGGCGATAATAACCCAGATAATCCGTTTTTCCAAGAGGATGTCTCTGATAGCCTAAGCCTGTTTAATGACACCCAGGCGCGTATTCGAAATTTCATTCGTCACGCCTACAGTGAGTTGGGTACATCATACGTGCTTCTTGCTGGAGATGCCGATAAAATCGTCGTAGAGGATAACATTTTACCTTGCCGGAAATTATTTGCAGATGAAGAGGGTCTTCCCCTCCCAGGTTTAAATGATTATTATGAAGCTGATGATATCCCTTCAGATGTGTATTATGCCTGTCTTGATGGAAATTTCAATGATGATCATGATGCACATTTTGGTGAAGGTAAGAAATTCAATAATGAAACCGATAACGATGAAGCTGATCTCTATGCTGAGGTATGGGTTGGGCGAGTTTGTGTTGATTCCATCACCGAAATGCAGAATTTTGTAAAAAAAACATTGTGGTATGACACAACCAATGATGCTTATCTTAACGATTTGTTATTCTTAGGTGAACATCTCGGGTTCCCCGGCGTCTCAGAATATGGCGGAAATTACAAGGATTACATTGAAGATCAAGTTTTAATACCATCCACATTTACCATCTCAAAAATTTATGACCGGGAAACAGAATGGAATCCATCGTTTTTGATTGATCATCTTAGCAATAAATCCTATCATTTTATCAATCACGTCGGACATGGCAATGAGGACTATATCTTCAAAACCATTGGGAGCAGAATTCGTTCCATCACAAATGAAAAACCCTTTTTTCTCTATTCACATTCTTGTTTAACTGGATCTTTTGATAATTATGACTGTTATCAGGGATATGTAGAAAAGGATTGTATCGCTGAATTGTTAACTGGTGGGATGCAAACTGGTGCATTTGCCTGTATTTTGAATGCTCGTTATGGTCTGGGGAGCAATGATAGTTTACAGTCACCATCAGGTGCCTATGATGAATCCTTTTTCCGTCAGGTCTTTGAACATCAGATTCTTGAACTAGGCCGGGCTAATCATTTCGCAAAAGAAGATCATATCTGGCAGATCGATGAAAATGGAATGAGATGGTGTTTTTATCAAACGAATCTTTTTGGTGATCCGTCATTAACGATTAATGTGTTTAATGGTGCTCCATCAACTCCAGTCATTGATGGAACGCATGTGGGATCTATTGGTGAAAACCAGAAGTTCATCTGTTCATTTCATGACCCGGATGAGCATGATATCTATTATCGAGTGGATTGGGGTGATGGGCCAGTCACAGACTGGATGGGGCCGGTGGAAAGCGACAGGGAGATTCTGCTTAATCACACCTGGGAAAACCAAGGGTTTTTTCAACTACGCATACAAGCGATGGATGAATATGGAAAAGAAAGCGACTGGGGGATGCTGCGCATCATCATTCCTAAGCAGAAACTAAAAGAAATACAAAATGATCACGCTTCGTTCATCCCTGATCTCTTCTATCAACTCATTAATCGATGGTTAGATATGAAAGGGTAATCATGTTGCACCATGAGCAAAAGCATCAGGATTTTGTATAGTTTCAGATTTAATCAACGATGGGTACACAGGCCATTGCTTGTTCGATGAGCTCCTCTGGATGAGCGTAATCGATGATGTCCTGTCGATGGTACGCTTCATAGGCAGCTAGATCAAAATGCCCATGACCACTGTTTGCAAATACAATGGTTTTTTCTTGATTATCTCGTTTGCACATCCGCGCAAAATCAATGGCAGCTTTTACCGCATGAGCGGATTCTGGAGCGACAACAAACCCCTCTGTTTGTGCGAACAACAGTGCTGCATCAAACACATCTTTTTGCGGATAGGCAACTGCTTCCATGAATCCTTCCTTTGTTAATTTCGATAATAACGGTGAATCACCATGATAGCGAAGACCACCTGCATGAATCGCTGCCGGGATGAAACAATGACCAAGCGTATGCATTTTCAGTAATGGGGTAAGACCCACACTATCGCCATAATCATACCGGTATCGTCCCTTGGTAAGGGTTGGACAAGCAAGAGGTTCAACGGAGACGATTTGCGTGTCCGGTTTTTCACCAGATATTTTATCTTTGACAAAGGGAAAAGCTGCACCGGCAAAATTACTTCCACCTCCCACACAGCCAACAATAATATCAGGATAATCATCGATTTTTTCAAATTGGGTTTTCATTTCCTGACCAATAATGCTTTGATGAAGCACCACATGGTTGAGCACTGATCCCAGTGCATAATTGGTGTTATCGTGAGTTGCTGCATCTTCCACTGCTTCACTAATCGCAATTCCTAGACTCCCTGAGGTATTCGGATCTTTTTGATTCATTTCTTTTCCGACATTTGTAAGCGTTGTCGGACTAGGAAAAACTTCTGCACCCCAGTTTTGCATTAACACCCGACGGTATGGTTTTTGCTCATAGCTACATCTCACCATGTAAACCCGACATTGGATATCAAATAATCGAGTACTGAAGGCAAGTGCTGACCCCCATTGACCTGCTCCAGTTTCCGTGGCAATGCGTTCGATACCTTCTTTCATATTGTAATAGACTTGAGCCACTGCAGAGTTTGGTTTATGACTTCCAGGTGGACTAACTCCTTCCCATTTGTAATAGATCTTTGCTGGGGTACCGAGTGCCTTTTCTAACCGTTCTGCTCTAATCAATGGTGATGGTCGCCAAATACGGTAGATCTCTCGTACCTCTTCAGGAATCGGGATAAATCTCTCCTGACTTACCTCTTGTTTGATAAGTCCCATAGGAAAGATTGCACTGAGATCCTGTGGACCGATCGGTTCATGTGTCTTTGGATTTAACGGTGGATCTAATGGACTCGGAAGATCTGCTTGAATATTATACCATTGTGTAGGAATCTCGTTTTCATCAAGTTGTACTTTTTTCATGGTTTATCCTCACCACACCGCAATAGAGTAAGCTGTTTTGTTTTAAATGATTTAGCATCAAAAAAGTACTATCAAAAAAAATACAATAGAATCATATCATGCAGTAAAAAAAATAAAACAGTAAGATTTTATATCATGAATATATATGTTTTAGTATTATTTCGATGGGATGTAACAAAAGAGACTAAGGTATCACGGTCTGTAATACTTAGTGTCACATCCATTTCAAACGAGTGGCGAGTGGATTGGATGATTAATCAGAAAGCAAACATGTTCTTTTATTCAAGTAAGAGCAAATGGGATGATGAATTAATTTTACCGAAAGAGGGAAAGAGGAATGGATAATCAATTAATATTCAAAGAAAAAAGGGAGGATCATCTAAATCAAAAAGGACCTTGCAAAAAGAAATGGGGGAAACAAAAGGATGATGCTTCAGTAAATCATCCAATTGCTGAGACCTGGGAATCTATATCCTGGAACAATTTTGCGAAAAAAGAAATTGTGTTTGATGATGAGATTAAGGAATACGTATACAGAGTCTCAGAACCCCTGCTTTCAGAACAAGAAGAAGAAATGAAAGAAACGTTGATTCGAATTTTTCGCATTCAAACCGATATCGATGTCTATGATGATGATGATTCGAAAAAAAAGGATACATTAGTTCAAATCTTAGAAGAAATCATTCAGTCAAATCACATTCAGATTCAAGAAGAATCAAAGAAAAAAATTTTTTATTATATCATCCGTGATTTCATCGGTTATGGAAAGATTGATGTGTTGATGCATGATGATGAGATCGAAGACATTTCCTGTGATGGGATACAGGTTCCTATTTTTGTCTATCATCGAAAACATGAATCAATTAGATCAGATATTGTGTTTGAAAACGACGATGAGCTGAACTCATTTGTGATTAAACTATCTCAGATATGTGGAAAGCAAATCTCAATTTATGAGCCCATTGTTGATGGGAAACTTCCTGATGGATCTCGTCTTCAGGCAACGCTTGCAAAAACGGTTACCGCTAGTTCCACTTTCACCATACGACGGTTCCGTGAAAACCCGTTAACCCCTATTGATCTTATTGATAATAGGACGATTTCTCTTGATATGGCTGCCTATTTCTGGTTAATTTTGGATTATGGGTCTTCCATACTCTTCTGCGGTGGCACTGCCAGTGGAAAAACAACATTGTTAAATGCGATGTCTTTGTTCATTCCAGCTTCATTTAAAATCGTCTCCGTTGAGGATACTCGTGAAATCAATCTTCCTCATGAAAACTGGATCGCTGGTACCAGCCGAACCGGATTTTCCAATGCTGATAATGACAAATCAGCTAAAGATATCGATATGTTTGATCTGATCCGAGCAGCATTACGTCAACGCCCAAGGGTTATCATTGTTGGAGAAGTTCGTGGAAAAGAAGCATATACCTTGTTTCAGGCCATGGCAACAGGGCATCTTTCCTATTCAACGGTCCATGCCAGTGACATTCAAACCTTGATTCAACGATTAGAAAGTCCACCTATTTCACTACCAAGAACTCTTCTTACATCATTAGATGTCATCGTGTTTCTCAGTGCCATAAACACTCTTGAGGGTGCTGTTGAACGCCGGGTGAAAAGCGTAGTTGAAATCATAAAACTTGATCCTGCATCACAACGTTTGATTTCAGTTACCCCATTTTCTTGGATTTCTGCTGCAGATGATCGCTATGAACATCATGGGGGCAGTAATATCTTTGAAAAAATCAAGCATGACAAAGGATGGGACAACCAACAACTAGAAGAGGAATTAGAACGAAGGAAAAAAGTGCTCAGCTGGATGCAAAAACACAGAATCCGATCCTACAAGGAAGTAGGACGGGTGATTTCAGGATACAAAAAGGATCCAGCAATGATACTTGAAGAAATCAAAAAGGATGAGCTATGAAATCATCAGGCTATTCCAAGTTCTGTTTCAGAATGTTCAAACAATTAAGTAAACAGATCAAAGCAGATCGATTACGTGAAAAAAACCTTATCTTGGAACAAGCAGACATTATCATCACCTATGATGAATATCTTGCCGTTGCATTGTTCACCACCATAATATTTAGTATCATCGGAATAATAAGTGGAATTGTGTTCTATTTATTGTTTCCATCTCTGCTGACAGTGATGTTAGCTTTTCTCATTCCATTGGTTTGCACCATTGGATCATGGTTTTTTTTTACCTATTACCCTCTCTTTTTAAAGAATCAAAGAGCAAGGAGCATCGATCGGTTTCTTCCCTATGCAGTCAATTTTATTAGCACCATGTCAGAAACGGGGCTTTCTCCAGGCCAGATGTTCAAGGCTCTTTCAGAAACAGACATATATGGCGAAATAAAAGGAGAAGCTGAAAAGATTTCAAGGGAGATCAATGTGATGGGCATTGATAGTATTTCAGCTTTGCAACATGGCATCGAGCATGCTCCCTCAGCAAAATTAAAATCATTTCTCCAAGGGATGGTAGGAACTCTTCAAGCCGGCAGTAGCCTTGGATCGTATTTTGAGACCATGGTGAAGCAATACATGGAAGATGATCTGTTGACCCGGCAGAAAAACCTTGATTTTTTGGCATTGATTGCGGAATTGTTTGTGATGAGTGTAATTGCATTTCCGCTCTTCCTGGTCATTATTATCTCCGTCATGGGCTTTGTCGGTGAAACGAATACATCCACGTTTAGTGTGTTGTTTATCCTATCATTTCTGGTTCTTCCCGCTCTGTATCTGGTGTTTTATTGGTTGATTAAAACAACCACAATTTCTGAAATTGGAAAAAGCAAGGAGGATTCAGCATATTCATTTATAGACATTGTAAAACATAATTGGGCATGTGTGAAAATTATGATTATTTCCCTGGTCATGATAGCAGCATTGCTTACCACTGTTGTTCTTCTCAATTATCTTGGTTATGTGTCACTGATGATGTATGATTATCTTGATTTGTTGTTTCTTTCATTACTACTTCTGATTGGCCCGTTTTCCTTTTATAGTCATGCTGTTGCTAAGAAAAAAATCGAAATACAGGATCATCTCCCTGATTTTTTTATTGGCATCTCAAACTCGTTATCCGCAGGTATGAATATTTTTGATTCGATTAAGATGCTTGCTAAAAGAAACTTTGCCAGATTATCAGGCGAGGTAAAGAAAATGAATGCGGAATTATCATGGCATCTTCCCAT
>CAZQMI010000084.1:7835-10892 GCA_964594475.1 uncultured Thermoplasmatales archaeon | reverse complement strand
CGACTGGATACCATGCTTAACCATGGAACCACCACCTGTGAAGCAAAAAGTGGGTATGGACTCAATCTTAAAACCGAACGACGAATCCTTGAGGTGCAAAAACAGCTACAAATGGACCATTCTGTTGATATTATTTCCACCTTTCTTGGCGCTCATGCCATCCCAAAGGAATCCAATGCAGAGGACTATATAAATATCGTTATCGATGAAATGATCCCAAGGATAAAGGATCTGGCAGAGTTCTGCGATGTCTTCTGTGAAAAAGGATTCTTCTCTGTTGAACAATCAAAACGAATACTTGAAGCTGGGAAGAAACAGGGATTAACCCCAAAGGTCCATGCTGATGAACTGAAAGATAGTGATGGTGGCAAACTCGCTGCAGATATTGGAGCGATCAGTGCAGAACATCTTCTTAAGATCAATTCAGAAAGTATCAAAAGAATGGCAGAAGAACATGTCATCGGGGTCATGCTCCCTGGAACACCATTTTGTCTGATGATGCAGGAATATGCACCAGCTCGACAGATGATTGATTCCGGAGTTCCCATTGCTCTTGCCACTGATCTTAATCCCAATTGCTACGTTGAAAACATGCAGTTTATGATTCAACTTGCTTGTTTTAACATGAATATGACTCCTGCAGAAGCAATCGCTGCAGCAACCTATAACGCTGCGTGTGCCATCAACAGAGAGGATGCTATAGGGAGTTTAACCGTTGGAAAACAAGCGGATATCATTATGCTCTCAGTTCCGAACTATCAGATGATCCCCTATCATTTCGGCGTCAATCATGTATCTACCGTTGTAAAAAAAGGAAAGCTTGTGAAACACAATCGGTTTTAGTGTTCTCATCTATTGATTACTCTCAATAATCCGTGCGGCCATCTCATAGACCCGTTCAGGATTCTTTTTATACTCTGGGAATTGCTTCATAAATCCGTCAATGATATCTCTAATTGTTTTCTTCTCAGATTTTTTAACGAATCTATTCAACCTGGTCTTTAATGTTTTCTCCCAGAGCTCATGTTTATGGGTCTCCATGATTTGACAGGACACATGATAAATAGAATTACGATAATTGCAATACTGCGGGTTCTCATTAATGAATTCCTCAACAATGGTTGAAACATTATCCATTCGACGTTCAAGAATGAAATCATCAAGTCGAATGGTCATTTCCCTTTCGAAGCTATCATTGATATAATGCTCATGTATCTCACGAGACACAAGAATGATTTCAATCATGGAAATAACCAATAAGATACTCGTGAGTTCAATAACCAAGGTATCTGCCTCAATGGTAAACGCATGAAGGAGTAGAATCAATTCAAGTGCAAGGATCATGAAGGGCGGAATAAACGATAGTTTTTCAAATCGTTCAGACTCTCGGTATTCTTTGATAAAGGTTCGAAATCGTCCACACCGGGGCATACACCCCAGGTATTCCCCCTTCCACTATAATAATTATGGTTCTTTAACCTAGACACTTGAAAAATATGTTAGAATAAGTGAAATCCATTCACCTTTTCCAATATGATCTACTCATCACTCGTTCACAATTCTCGACACATTAAAGGGCGTAATAATATTCACCGTCACTCCGTTGATTCCTATCCATATAGGACCCAGGTTTATTGACCCTCGGTCGATGAGTGTCCTCATCACGACGAAATGTGACATCAACATTTTTTAGAAATCTATTCATTCCTTCATGTAGACTAAATGGACCTTCTGCAACACCATTTCTTCCAGGCTTGCCATCAAACACGATCAACGCATCACTGATCATATCAATAAAATACACATCATGATCAACCACCATCGCAGATCGACCAGATTTTTCAATGACTCGTCGTATGGTCCGAGAGGTCACCATCCGTTGTTCACTATCTAAATACGCAGATGGTTCATCAAAAAGATAGATATCTGCTTCCTGAACCAAGGCATTGGCAATGGAAACCCGCTGTAATTCTCCGCCTGAAAGATTACTGATCCTTTTTTCCATTAAATACTTTAAATGAAACGGTTTTAAAATCTCCGCTTGATAAAAAGGTGAGGTGAATAATTCCTGGGCTCTCCATTCAAGAAAATCCTGTACGGTTCCTTGAAAATCAGTGGTGATATACTGTGGTTTATAGCTTACCTTTATTTCATGTTCAATGGTCCCAGTTGTCGGTTCAACTGCTCCGGCAAGCATTTTCACAAACGTGGTTTTCCCAATCGCATTTGGACCAACTATTCCAATAATTTCACCCTGACGAATGACCCCGCTTTTCACAGTAAGAGAAAATGATTGAAACGTTTTCTCAAGACCCTGGTAGGTAATCAGAATGCGGAGATCCTGACGTTTTTTAGGTGGATGAGCATAAAACTCGATCTTTTCTCCGAACCTGATGTTTTCTTCCTTTAGATATCCTGAGAGATAGGTATTAATCGCATGACGCACCCCACGAGGATTGGTCACCACACCATATGCACCTTCATCACCATACATCAAATGTACCGAATCACACAGGAAATCAAGGACCGCAAGATCATGTTCAATGACCATGACCTTCTTTTTTTCGGCAAGATCCTGAATGATGCGGGCCACCTTCAACCGCTGGTTGATATCAAGATATGAGGATGGTTCGTCGAAGAAATAGAGATCAACATCCTTTAGCAAGGCAGCAGCAATGGACATCAACTGCAGTTCTCCACCAGAGATTTTTCCATCACTGATCTCCTTGTCAAGGATATTTTCCAATCCCAGTTTTTCAACGATACGATCAAAAGATTTCGTAGTATCTGTACTTTTAAGGATTTCCCCGATTTTCCCCTTCATCACCTTAGGAAGCTTATCTACATACTGCGGTTTCACCACGGTTTGCACATCTTCATGTTTCACCGCAGTAAAATGATTTGCAAGAGACGTTCCTGAGAAATAATCAATAACTGAATCCCATCCGGATTCATCCTGTAAATTTCCAAGATTGGGCGTGATCTGACCTGAAAGAATCTTGATTGCAGTGGTCTTACCTATTCCATTCGGACCAAGGACGCCGATACAGCTTCCCT
>CAZQMI010000084.1:0-7825 GCA_964594475.1 uncultured Thermoplasmatales archaeon | reverse complement strand
TCCCTCTTTTGGAACGGGCAGACGAAACAATCGGAATCCGTTTTTTCCAAACTGATGAATCAAATCCGTATCTAGTTCTTCGGCCAGCCCTATAATTTTTAAGGCATCAAAGGGACATTTATGAACACAGATACCACAACCAACGCAGAGTTCCTCAGAAACAACCGGTTTTCCATCTTCACCCATCACAATTGTTTCATCACCAGCTCTTACCCGTGGACAGTACTTAATACACTCATTGGAACAATTCTTTGGTTTGCAGCGGTCTTTGAGCAATACAGCAATTCTCATCTTTATAACACATCATCCGGAATAATATCCTGGGTAATTAGTTTTTATCCTCATTTCCTTCTGAATGTATACCGTTAGAAAAAGAGAAAATTTTAAATGAACCAAGAAGTTAAAATATTTTTAAATGAAAAAGGAATTCAATAAGATAATAGTTCCTATTGATGGATCAAAAGTTGCAAAAAAAGCAGCGAAAAAAGCTTTATACTTAGCAAAGGAAACAGGGCTTCAACTGATAGTTATTCACGTCATCGAAGTTCCTTATATGCCCTCTGTCTTTGAAAACACCGATGAAATACCCTATATGGATGTACTTGAACTGATGAAAAAACAGGGAAAAAAATACATCAGGGAAATCGAAATCCTTGCCAAACGCAGAAATGTTTCCATGGAAGGAAAAATCGTGGAAGGCCATCCAGCTGAAGAAATCATTAAGAGTGCAAATAAAAACGATCTTATCATCCTAGGACAAAAAGGGATGACTGCTCTTGATCGCATCTTTCTAGGAAGTGTTACTGAAAACGTTAGTCATCATGCACCCTGTCCAGTGATGATCGTAAAATAATACAACCTTTCTCATCTTCCCCTCAGAGAATAAAATGAAGACGTAATTGAAACCAAACCTTTTAATCATATTCTATTATATTACCTGTGGAGGAATGACATGGTTAAAATCACTCTTGATGAAGAAAGCATTGATGCCATAATCAATTATACAAAAACACATCGAAAAGAAGTAAGGGAATTCATAAAGACCCTTGGTGAGGAAAGTCTTTCAATTCTTAAAGAAAAGGAAATATTGAAAGAAGGAGCGCAACTTTATCGAGAAATTCAAAGCGCAATTAATTACACCTATAAAAAATAAACTTCAATTTTTTTCTTTTTCTCTCTAAATCAATGGATATTGATAATACTAGTTAAGAAACAGTGAGCGTATATTCTGATGATTCAACGGTATTCATAGATACATCAGTTGCAATGATCTGATATGATATTGTCGTTCCTTCTGGAAACTGGCCAAGTTCCTTTCCAAACACAGGCTCATTGGACTGATTAAATAGTGGATCCTCATGATGTCTGCTCTGCACGGGATGTGCAGCATACTGATACATATTATCTATGAATAACTCTGAATCAACTATATAACTGATCATGACCTTTCTTAATGGAAATAATGATGAGGATACATTTGCATACACGATCACATTACTTTTATTATTCACTTCATTCGGCTGATGATATGCCTCATGAATTACTGGTTTTTGATCAGCTGTTGTTTCATTGATTACCGCTGAAACCGTTTTTTCAATACTATTCCCAGCATGATCAATTGCTTTCACGGTGATGGAACGAACTCCAGCCGTATAATTAGAAAACGAAACCATGGTATGCCATTGCTCTTTTCCTGATGCTTGATGCCAGATAGTATCATCAACACTTACCAAAATTTCCTCTATTCCAGACTCATCAGAACAGGTTCCAGATACATGAAAGGATTGCGGATTAACAATTTCAAAATCAATTGGAGAATGTATATCAAGATTGGGTGTAGTGACATCAACCAGTTCGATCATCAGATTGGTTTCACACGCTCCACAAATACCTTTCAGCTCATACATACCTGGAGCAATATGAAACGTATCCCAGATCACTTCCCACCTCCCGGGCTCTAGATCATAGATGACATCATCAATCACAAGCATGGATAAATCTGTCGCTATTCCAGTAATTTTCACCTGATCACCAACGGAGAACATAGGATGATTATACTTACTTACGGATGGTTCGGTGATAACGATATTATCTCTTTGACTTTCACCATATAATAATAAAGAAACATCAACCGTTGCCACCGTATTAATAGTTGGATTCCTGATGATGACAAAAAAACCATCTTTGAGAGGAAATGATCCTGTCATCTTTTCCCCCTCTGCTTTATAAACATAGCTAAAAACATTACCATTCTGATATCTTTCAAAATTCATCTGATCAACGACAAACAGCTTAAGAGAACCATTCATCGCATATCGGCCAATGGCCCCGCCGCGAATATTCTTCTGCAACTGCAACCAGCAAGAATCAATATCATAGCTACATTGCACATCAGAAACCACTGATTTTTCAAGAGTTGGCCGAGGGATTTTTTGATAATCAGCGGCAAGAAACACTCGATATGTTTTCTGCGTTGCGGGTTGCATAACCCGGAGCTTATTATGAAATGAAACAGGCCAATTGTATGTTTCAGTTGGTTTCTGAACCAAAAAAAGATATTCATCATGTTTTCCTAACTGAAACGAACAGGTGCCCTGGGTATTCGTATAATTCCAAATGGTTGCGGTTGCACCATCAATGACATCATCAATATCTCTTATTTTCTCCCGTAGGTTCATATACCATTGCTTCAACATAGAATTCTGAATGAATTCTGGAAGACGAATCCAAAATAATTCAAGTTCATTTAATATTTTATTTTTGTACCAGGTGATATCCTTTGGCCCTTTAACTAGAGCAGTAACCATGGCACCATCATATGGCTGTTGTCCATTAGTTACCTCAACGGTAACGGTGACCAAATCCTCAGCTGGAACATATTGATCGGTCACCTCAACAATACTGCCATCACCTTTCCAGTTATAAACAGCAGACATATCTTTGCCCCAGTTTTTTGCATAGACTTCAAACCGATCAACCGTACCACCACTATCCGACCACCAGTTATCATTTTGATGCCAGCCCTGATGATAAAACTCACGCCAGACGTGATCCTCGCCTATATTACACGTTCCAATAGTTGGAATCAACAAGGTCCGCATAGCTGCAAGAGCCATCCTTTGCAATTCACCACACCAGCCATTATGTTGATGAGCAACGATATTTGGTTGGGCGGGCCGATCTCCTACGGCCTGATTGGGAACAGTTTTTCCAACCCAGTAACTCACCGCTTCAATGGCGGTAGGATGCTCAGAAATACAGGTTGTCCATAATCTATTTCCCGGTTGGTTATAGGATTGTTCATCCCAAAGATACTGTATTCCATCGATTTTCTCTTTTAACAACGGGTATCCTCTATCATTGTGAAGATAGAGATATTCACGCCAAAATGATTCATACAAGGGAATTGCTGCTTCACTGAGCAAACGGGGATGTACGATATACCAATAATAGAATTCTTTTGGCAACCGATATCTCTCAGATGAACCATTCCGTAAAATATTATATTCAATGGTTGAGTAATATGATCCATCACCGGAATCCTGATCAATGATATCAACATAATCTAGATCCTTGTCGATTTCATAGAGCCAAAACGCATTATCAAACAGTACCTCTGGACTTGATATCTTTCCGATCGGGGAAAATGCAATAGAAAACGCGATTTCGTCTGTGAACTGCTTACTTACATTTTGAAGCAAACAGATATAAGGCATAGGGTCTGAGATATGTTCGAACTGATAAAGTAATTCATCCTGTAACCAACGAGGGGCTTTGGTAACTACTTCAAGTACATCAGAAGAAATTGTTGTTGTTGATACCTGTGAAACCGTTGAAAAACGTTGGGAGTCCTCATTCCATCTCAAGATTATTTCTTCTCCAGGTTGAATCTCTTGGACTGTGTCATATGCTGAAATGGGAGTAGAATCAATTACCAGATTTGTATCATTTGTTCCGTCAACTCCCTGAAATGATGAAAAACAACAGATGCCAATGAGCACCAATGAAATAATTTTGATTATTCTATTCTGATATTTATGGTTCGATGACAATGAAGAAAACCCCCTATGTCATTACTACATACCTATATAGAAAAATATGTATTTAAATAGTTTTTCAAGAATATATTGCAATTTTTCCTTATGCCATTCTGCTATATTGACAATAATTCTTCATAGAACAATGGCTACAACGAGATTCATCTATATATTCCCATAGATTCTTATCTGTCATCCTCTGACAACTATCTTTCATCAAATGAATAGTGTGATGAAGTTGTTTTTTCCGATCATTAGTAAAAGGGATAGTAAACTTTTTTTCTGTATCAATATAAATAAGAATTCCATATGGAACCATTTGTTGATAAAAATCCTGGACAATTTGACAATAGGCCATAAGCTGCATCACATGATGATTCTGGGGTTGTACATGATTTCCCGTTTTTACCTCAACAGGGATACAACCTTCCTTTTTTTTCAGGATATAATCGGGTTTTCCAGAAAGAAAAAACTGGGGTGAATACAATGATTCTGATGGTGAAATCAGATCATCATAGATAATCGAACCCTCAGGGATCATGTATTGTTGTTTCACAACCTGATTTACTTTTTTTAACCGAAATGAAATCATCAACAAAAAAAAGCTGAGTATCACTAGTGATAATACAAGTATTTGCAGAATCGAAAACATTAGATCACTTCCAATAGCATCAGAATTCCAGCAACGATGATGAGTACCATTCCAAGAAATCTAAGAAGCATCATTTTTCTCTGATTCCGTGTTGTTTTTTTAAGCATAGATCCAACACGTTGATGTGTTTTTACTCCTTTATTTAATAACATGGAGGCTGGTTGAAAGCCCTTCTTTTGAAGATACCATGATACCGGACAAAAATGAAATTGACCGATTTCAGAGGCAGTGATATATCTTTTTTTTCTACCCATTCTTTAACTCATAACGCAATGGTCACACTAAAAAACCGAGGAGGGGCAAGTGAAAGTATGATTAAGCGTTTCTCCGTGATCCTAGAAAAGATAATAATAAACAAAACCATACCAAGCCCATATATAATAAAATTAGACAAAAGGGAGCGTGAATCAATTTGACTGCAATGATGGGAATACGGCGAGAAGATAAAAATTCATGGGAACGACGAGTTCCACTAATACCAGATCATGTGAAAGAACTCAAAAAACGACATCATATTCAAACCATTATTCAACCATCAACTATTCGTGCATATCCAAATGATGAATATCAACAATCAGGGGCAATGGTGCAAGAGGATCTTTCATCCTGTCCTGTTATCTTTGCAGTCAAAGAAATCCCCCTTGATTTTTTTGAATCAGATAAAACATATGTTTTCTTTTCACACACCATCAAAGGACAATCATATAATATGCCCATGTTACAGAAAATGATAGACCTTCAATGCACTCTTATTGATTATGAAAAAATCGTAGATGAAAAGAATCGTCGACTCATCTTTTTCGGACGATTCGCAGGAATCGCAGGCATGGTCGATACTCTTTGGGGATTGGGTAAACGATTGAAAAAACATTATCAGCTTCAAACACCGTTCAACTCCATCAAACAAACCTACCAGTATCCCTCTCTTACCACCTTAAAACAGAAACTTACCGCAATCGGAAAAAAAATAGAACAAGATGGACTGCCAGAAGAACTCTCTCCCTTCATCGTTGGATTTGCAGGCTATGGAAACGTATCTAAAGGTGCTCAAGAAATCATTGATCTTTTACCTATCGTTGAAGTACAACCCTCGAAATTATCAATGGTATATGATGATCCATCAAATCAGTGTCTCTATAAAGTCGTGTTCAAAGAACAGGATATGGTCCAACCGGTCAAACCATATCAACAGTTTGATCTGCAACATTATTATCATCATCCAGAAGAGTATACCAGCATCTTTCAACGTTATCTACCACATCTCAGTGTGCTTATGAACTGTATATACTGGGATGAACGCTACCCTCGATTACTTTCAAAGGATTATTTTCACCAACGAAAACCAGAGGAAAACATACAACATCCAATCATTGTTGGTGACATCAGTGTGGATATAGAAGGAGCTATTGAGCCCACCATGAAGGTAACCTCTCCAGATAATCCAGTATTTGTATATCATCCAGATACAGATGCTATTAGTGATGGTGTGAAAGGAGATGGTATTGCGATTATGGCTGTAGACAATTTACCCTGTGAACTTCCAAGGGATTCATCAAGAGCATTTAGTGAAATCCTCTGGCATTTCATACCAGAAATCGTACATGCAGATTATAAAGCAACATTTACCCAGCTCTCTTTGCCACCTGAAATAAAAAATGCAGTGATCTTGCACAAAGGAGTACTAACTCCCTCATACACCTACATCAACAAATATTTATAACGTATTTCTTTTCCACGTACCATCACGTTCCATTATTATTTTGAACACGTGATGTTGGTGAATAACGTGAAACAAGTGTTAGTTCTTGGTGCAGGGATGGTCTCCCGACCACTCGTTCGATATCTTCTAGATCAAGCAGATGTCCATGTGACTGTGGCCAGTCGTACAGTAAGCAAAGCGGAACAAATCATAGAAAATCATCCAGATGGAACTGCGATTTCATTAGATGTTGATGATGATGCCCAACTAGAACAGTTGATCAAACATGCAAATGTGGTAGTCAGTTTGCTTCCATATGTATTTCATGTAACCGTTGCTAAACACTGTATCGCCCATCAAAAACATCTAGTAACTACTTCTTACGTCTCAGAGGAGATGCAGGCACTCGATGAACCAGCAAAAAAGGCAGGAGTACTCCTCTTAAATGAGGCAGGACTTGATCCCGGTATCGATCACATGTCTGCCATGCGGATCATCGATCAAGTGAAAAAAAATAATGGAACCATCACCAGCTTCCGGTCAACCACGGGTGCACTCCCGGCACATGAAGCAAATACCAATCCATTTGGTTACAAATTCAGTTGGTCTCCTAAAGGAGTATTACTGGCCTCACGAAACCCCGCTAAATGGCTTGAGAACGGTGAGATCATCTCCGTACCCGGTGAAGACCTTTTTGAACATTATACTCTGCAGGATGTCCCCGGTATCGGAACCTTTGAGAATTATCCAAATCGAAATTCCGTTCAATACAAAGAGATTTATGGGCTAGATGACGCAACCACCGTTTACCGAGGAACCTTTCGAATGACCGGATGGTGTGAGACATTGAAAGCAATCGCTGAACTGAGATGGCTGCAAAACACACCAATCAAAGGAGTCAACTGTAAGACCTACGCAGATGTCACCCGATTTCTTCTCAACGATGAGACATCAAAGAATCTGTCTGAAAAAACCGCTATCCTTCTTGGTTTGAAACCATACTCATCAGCCATTAAACGATTACAATGGCTAGGATTATTCGATGACATTCCTCTCCCCGCAAATAAGAACAACCCCCTTGATTACCTCAACGTTTTAACCTTACAAAAAATGCCTCTTGGTGAAAATGAAAGAGATATGATCGTGATGCATCATGAATTCATTGCTGACTATGAAGATAGATGTGAAATGATCACATCTACCCTTCTAGAATATGGTATACCTCAAGAAGACTCTGCTGTTGCCCGAACGGTTGCCCTTCCTGCAGCGATTGCAGTTGTCATGATCCTTAAACAACAAATCACTCTTACTGGGGTTTATCGACCGACTATCCCTGACATTTATCATCCCATCCTTGATGAACTTGAACAGATGAATATTGTCTTTGATGAACAAAGTACAGATCTGCAATCATGATTATCTTCAATCTTTACAACC
>CAZQMI010000083.1:10080-10921 GCA_964594475.1 uncultured Thermoplasmatales archaeon | reverse complement strand
AAACAAAAAAAGAACTGTATGATTTTTATTTAATAGAAATGGGAAAGATTTTATATATGTATATATTGATAATTATGTGGTGAATATTTATGAAAAAAACCTTGATAGGAATAGGGGCTGTTTTCATTTCTTTATTACTCATCTCTACTGTCACAGCTATTCCACAAACAAATAGCGAACCGGCAATGGACCTCATTGAACAATTAGAAGAAAAGAAATCATTTGCAGAAATGTTGGAACAAAAGATAAAATCAAATGATTTACCACAACCGGAAGGTTTTATCGATTGGATCACGCAATTTCTCCTTTCAATTCTAAATTTTGTCCAGTGGTTGGTCCAACTTGTTCTTGATCTTGTTCAGGTTGTTAGTTTAATTGCAACCATTATCTCAGCGATTAATCAGTTAATTAATGCTATTACTCAATTGCTTGATTCCATCATGGACATCTTTAATCCTAGTTCACACATTATCTAGGATTCTCTTCCTTTCTTTTTCTTAAAGGGAAAATAAGTGAAATCAAAAATATAGAAGTAAACCATTATTGAAATGACCCGATTTCAAGCGGGGGCATCATATTATTTTTTTCAAAGGGAAAAATCTTCTACAATCATTGGAATATTTACCGTATGACAGGATGAGTTATTTTAATATATTTTAATGCAAATGGAACCGAGAGCGTGAGAGATAAAAGCAGTAAAAATGACGTGGTTAACATAGGCATTGCTGAAACAGCTGAAACATAACTGAGAAGACTGAGAATGATACTAGTAGCGGTATAACCGCTCAGGAGCACAAGACAAATGGCATCAATATAGATCTGATCGTTAGCATGATCATAG
>CAZQMI010000083.1:0-10070 GCA_964594475.1 uncultured Thermoplasmatales archaeon | reverse complement strand
CATAGTAAAACCATTGAAACCGTTGTAATGAATCTTTTTCATTTAAGATAGCATTTCCACCAAGCAGAAATGATATTTTACTTATTTCCTGTAATGATATCCCACTACAATCTGTGAGATATAACCCCCGGTTATTATTATAGAAATTATTTTGAATCAGCCCTTGTATCGATGAGTTTTCGGCATAGAGACCAACATTGTTTTGATAGATGAAATTTGATGAGATCCTATTTGGATAGGATGAACAATTAATTAGTTGGATTCCGGCTCCCCCTTCTTTACATTCGATCCATAGATGTTCAAGGGTGTTGTTATATGAATTTCTCAGAATCACGCCGTGTTTATTTTGGATAAGGAAAAAATAGTGACAGGTGATCAAATTGTCTGTTGAAATCGGAGGTCGGACAGGGAAATAGTAAAAAAATTCTATTGCATCATAATAGCATTCAGTGAAAAACAGATGAAGATAGCTTTTAAGATCCTCTATTTTATTCAAATCAAGGTCTTGATTTTTAATAAAGATCTTTGATCCGTAATAGTTAGCAGCTGATTGATCTGGTGAAGCAATACCAATCAGTTCATTATGATGAGAATGATTAAGCACTATCCCATTATCTTTGTTATACAGAAGAGTGAGTTTTTCGAAATAGTTGAAATGCGCGTTTTCTAGGATGATACCATTCCTATCATTAAAGGAAATACTGCTATCAATGAGATTACATTGCGAACTTGCATTCATCACGATGCCATGTCCACGATTAGAGACGATATCGCATCGATACAAAAATGAGTTATTGACATGATCAAAATAAACCCCTGCGTGCTGATCTCCACCGTTTTTGACGATGAATCCATCGATGTAAACATTATTTGCTCTGATAGTGATTACATGATCTGATCCATTTCCAATGATTTCAGTTAATCCTGAATAGGGTTGATCATCCTCAAAGTTTTTATTGGTTCCAAAAAGATACACACTTTTTGTGATGGTAAGCTGTTCTTGGTAATTACCATTATACACAAGGATGGTTCCTTCTTCATCGACTTGATTGATTGCTGATTGTATGGTGGAAAAGCGAGTTTTATTCCATCCTTTGGTTGTGTTATCAAAGTCATCGTCAACGGAGAAAATCGAAGTGCTTTCATAATCCCTGCGTTCAAACACCGGTGTCTCAGGATCGCCTAAGAGATTGATGGTGTAACTACACCATCGATATTTTGGGTCTTCTATTGCTGCTTGGGAAAAGTATTCCTTGCTTTTTTGCACTACTTCTCCGAGATGAGCGGTGTTATTTTCAAACATTTCAAAAAATTGCCGATCTAGGAATTCCCCGGAATAATTGTATGCTTCACTTCTATCGGTTGCTCCAAAGTTTGAATTAAAGATACATGCAGATGCTCCACCATAAGGATATAGTAACATTTTTTCTGCAATACAATCATTGACTGTAAAATCCCCGCTATGACAGGCGATTGAAAAATGTATTGGATAGAAATTATTTCGTAATTTGCTAATGTTTTGTATCGTCCATACTTCGTTATCATTAATATTATCCAGATCATATTGTTTTGCTGCACCATTGCCTGCATGTTGCACAATGAGTTTTCCATCATTGAAACTGTCAATCCATTTCTGTACGGTTATGTTTTGAAAGATCGAATAAAATTTTTCAACGGTGTATTTATCTTTCGGAATCCATTTCAAACAGTTTTCAATAATTCTATGGCTTGAAGGATTATTCTCAGGGTTCAATCCAGACTGATGGAGTTGAATGCTCGTTGGCCGTTCGCTTGTTTCAAAAACGATAACCTTATTGATAAATATACTTGCTTCATAGCTATTTTCAACAGGTGCACGTCCGACGTAGACTTCTGCATGGAAATCTGCTTCATCATGTAATGAGTTTGTAGCTTGTTCTCCATAAATATAATCGGCATCATCATCCCAGTTTCCATCTAAACATCCGTAGTACATATCTGATGGAAAATCTGATATCCGATGCCTCCCTTGCCAATCGATCATATCTCCATGCAGCTTTCGATGAGGAATAATTGAATCATCACCTCCTAAAAGCACATATTTTGTGTTCCAATGATTGTATGCATAGGTGATGAAGTTTCGAATTTTTTCCTGCTCGTCTCTTCCATGGAATGATTGATTAGTTAATATGTTATCAAGGATCACAAGTTTTGATGGGAGGAATTTTGATTTATAGTCGATTAATCGCTGAAATACATGGGCAAGGCTGGAATCTGTGATAATGATGTATTTGTAATAATCCGTTGGCATATCCATGTTTGTGAAGCGTGCAAGAGTTGGAGTGAGATAATGGTGTTGCATGGGTAAGAGTATTAAAAAAAGAATGATGCAAATGCTCATTAGTTTATAAATTCCTTTTTTAATGGTATTCCCCCAAGAGCGATATAACTTACTTCTCTTAATACTATAGAAAGTTATATTAAATAAAGGTATCTGAAAAAAAGGGGTTTTATATCCTTTTTAATGGATGGAAGAAGCGCCGTCCGCCGGACTCGAACCGGCGACCGCTCGGTTAACAGCCGAGTGCTCCACCAACTGAGCTAGGACGGCAGAAGAGTTGATCGTGAACAGTTCCAGGCCTCATGAGCTATGTTAGCACTGGGAATTAGTGTTGCCTATTAAAATGTTACTGATTCAATCTTGGATTGTGGTTGAGACGTATTTTCATAATTTTTAGATTATAGTCCGAGTGTGTCATGTATCTCTTGTAATGCACTCAGACCGATTTGCAAAAACACATCCTCTTCAATTCCAAAATCCTGACAGAGTCTGATTCGTTTTCGATCACATCCTTTAGCAAAGGACTTGTCCTTCATTTTTTTTGTCAATGATTCAATTGTTACTTCTTGAAGTTTTTTTTGAGGCATTACCAAAGCGGTAGCGATGATCAGACCTGAAAGTGCATCTGATGCAATGAGAGCTTTATCTATGGAAGTGGTCGGAATGTAATCAGTATGGATATGGTTATGACCTTTTATAGCGTTAATGCCAATGGTGGGGAGAAGATTGATGAGAAGATCTGCTGAAACGGTGCCATGTTGTTGTGGATTATTCGCGGTATATTCGTAATCGATATCATGAAGAAGACCAACTATACCCCATAGATTCTCATCTTTATGCAGAAATGATGCAGTTTTTTTCATGATTGCTTCTACTGCGTAGGAATGCTTGCGTATGGTATTTGTTTGAAGATAGTTATTAAGGAGGATGAGTGCTTCTTTTCTTGTTATCATGGATAGGTCAATGAATGATTTTAGGTTTTTTTATAACTTGTGTTATTCAGCAAAAAGATGAAATGATTCTTTAAAGAAAAACAGTGATTATAATTAAATTAAAAAGATTATGAATCGTATGCATTCATTTTCCACAACATTTTTTTTGGAAATGTTTTTCTTATTGATTTTTTTTAGCTAATTTTACGCTAAAGTTAAAATAGATAATATGATCATTTAGAGCTGTGATGTAGTGAATCGGCAAAAAGATGATATTCCTAATCAAAACCGGATTCCTCTTCCTAAAAAACAATATGGTGAAATGTTTGCACTCACCGAAAGGTTGACCGGTGGGTCCCGTATGAATGTGGTATGTGAAGATGGTAAAATCCGGTTGGCTCGGATTCCGGGAAAGATGAAACGATGGGCTAGGGTTCGATCTGGGGATCTTCTGATTATTAAACCATGGGATATTCAAAATGAGAAAGCTGATGTGGTGTATCGGTATACTCAGACTCAAGCAAGGATTTTAAGTAGAAGAAAGCTTATTCCAAATCATATCGATGAATTCTGATCCTGATTTTCTAAATAAAAAACAGCAAAGAAAACTTGACCATGAAATTCAACGCATGATCAAACGAGATGGTGTTGATCGAAAAACGCTTGATGAAGTATTTGATAGATCGACATTGTTATCCATTGAAAAGCTTATTTCAGATCGTATTATAGATTATATCGATTTTCCCATTTCAACGGGAAAGGAGGGTAATATTTTTCTTGCGGTTACACCAGACAATAAATGTTTAGCGATCAAGGTGTATCGGATTTCAACGGCCACCTTCAAACATATGACCCAATACATATTAGGTGATCCTCGGTTCACTTCGCTTCATAAATCAAAGCGTGACATCGTTTATGCTTGGACGGCGAAAGAATTCAAGAATCTAGAGAAACTGAAAGAGTGCCATATTCCGTCTCCAAATCCTGTGAAAAAGATCAATAATGTATTAGTCATGGAATTTATTGGGAAAAACCGTCAACCGGCTCCTTTGTTAAAAGATGTTAGCTTATCAAATCCTGAACAAGTCTATACAATCATTATTCAATCGATGAAAAAGATGTTTCAAGGGGCAGACCTTATCCATAGTGATTTGAGCCCATTTAATATTCTTTTTCATAAGGATTCACCAGTTATCATTGATCTGGGGCAGGCGGTGTTAAAAGGACATCCTCGGGCAGCGGAGTTTTTAAGAAGAGATATACATACCATAACAAAATATTTCAAAAGATATAAAATTAAGATGTATTCTGAAGAGCTCTTGTTTCAATATATTGTTGATAATAAGGACTGATGATTACAATGAAATATGTGAGAATTCCAATGGATCGAGTAGGTGTTCTAATCGGTCCTAACGGAGAAACACGACAGAAATTACAGGATGCAACATCGATAGATATCTCCATTAATTCGGAAAATGGAGAAATAACCCTCGATGAAAGAAGGGCAGAGGATCCTTTTGATGTATTTAAGATTGAAAATGTCATACGGGCGATTGGCCGAGGTTTTTCACCTGATCATGCATTCAAGCTTTTAAGTGATAATTACGATTTGTTTATATTTGATATTCATGATTACGTGAAAAAAAAATCATCACATGTACATCGGGTGAAAGCTCGAGTCATTGGTAAGAACGGCAAAACGAAACAGTTATTAGAGGAATTAACGGGTTCAGATATTTCAATCTATGGTCATACCATTGCCATCATTGGCCATGTGATAGATATCGATATTGCAAAAAAAGCAATTGACAGATTATTACAAGGAAGCAAACATGCTACTGTCTATCGCTTTGTTGAGAAAAGCATGAAGGAGCTACGTTTGCATCAAGGTTTCTGATGATAATTTAATTTGATTATGCTGATCTTCTTTAGGTCATCACAATAGTTTAATGACCTCTATGACATCTTCATTTGCATTCCCTGCATGATCATAGGCAATCGTTTTCAGAGAGTATGATTTAAACCCGAGGGACCTCCATTGCCAAGAGAATGGATATTCCTCGTCCGTGTGGACAAGAGTGTCGTCGATGTAGAATTCCACATAGCTTGTTCCTGTTCCCTCATCAGTTGGATCGACCTTTACGTTCATCGACCCGATGATGATTGTTTTTCCATCAATGTCGAATTGATGGTTATCTGAAACATAAAGTTGATTCTGTTCTGGTTTCACGATTTCTACTTCAGGGATAATTGAATCATATCGACCGGTGATGGTAACATTATCAATAATCCAGAGATCAGCAGTACCATTTCCTGGGTATTTATAGTGCCAAGCGATGCGAACCAGATCTTTTGCTTTTACCGAATCAAGATCTAAAATAATGGGTTCATCGAAATTATTATACACATCGTAGAATTGGTTAACTCCAAATGTAAATCGTGTCTCTCTAAGATCTGCAATCTTTTTCCATGTTTCTCCATTATCCATACTTGCTTTAATGAAATAGGAGTTATCTACAAAAACTCGATATGGAAAAGGAATGGTTATCTGCTGTGTTGGAACATAGATACTCCAGAACTGAAGGGAAAGGTCATAATAAGAACTGAAATCGAGGGCGGGAGAGATAAGCCATTCATCTGATTGATCCTCTTGGTATGAGGGTTCTCCGTTTCCATCATTACCCCAGATGCAGACAGAGTAGTTACCTGATTCCACGAAGGGAGGAGATAATGGACTATATGGCCAATAGTCGTGAATATAAGAAAATTCATTATCCATTTTTGACCAATAATGTGTTAAACGTTGGTTCTCATCTTGATGACTTGATGTGATGCCTTTAATGGTCCACTCTGAAGGTGATACGTACTGATTGATTTGATTTCTTCCCCAATCCTCTTCAAAACTTGTTGAATAGATGATTTCTCTTCCTTCATCGTCAACTGGTTGCTCAACATCTTGGTTAAGTCCATGAATTTGAGATGAAAAACTAATTAATATGATAATGCCAACCAATATTTGAGAAACCTGTACAATCGATTTTCTTCTATACATTCTTTTTGTCCCCTATGTTATCTATTGACCATCAAACAATTTTCATACTTTGTACCAAATTTTTCTTTGAGATGATTCAATAATATGATTGCTAATTCTTTTGTTTGTATAAATATTTTACTTGCTTAATTTATAAATATTTTTCTCTTCTTCCTATTAATTAGGTAATCGTATTTTATGATTATTATTTATGTATACAGAAATTATTAAATACGTGGAAATTAATATTATAAAAAAATAAATCCTTTTGAGGAGGTCCTCTATCCATGAAAAGAATAAAAATCGTCGTAAGTATTGCTGTAATGTTAGTCTTAATTTCCTCATCTATCGGTGTTACCGGATTCATGTTGGATAACATTTTTACAAACTTGAGAGAAATGGAAATTGATACAGAGGCGCAAGATTCCTCAGTTCATTTTGGTGAGGATCCTGTTGATTATGAGCTATCTGTATCCAAAACCGTTACTAATGATTCTGAAGACGATTTTTTTAAGGAACACGATATTTGGTTTGATTCTTATGCGAAGTTTCGAATTGAGGTGGGCAATTCTGGAACTGAGGTTTTAAAGGATATTTATGTTACCGATACTCTCCCGGGTGTGTTGAGCTTTAGATCAGATTATTACTTGACCGACTATAATCATACAGGATTAAGTGGAAATGAGATTTATTGGTATTTACCAGATATCAATCTTGCTCCTGGTGATTATTTTACGTTATATTATACCGCTGATGTCATTGAAGGATATATTTGTGATGAAAGGTATTCAAATTCAGTATCTGTTATAAGTGGTCACGGCTGTTGTAAAGAAGAGCTACCTAATCTGCAATATCTTTGGGATTTTGATGACGGATCAGCTAGTTCAAATAAACAAACAACTCATGTTTTTGATGAAGTCGGTGAGTATGACGTTTCATTGATGGTTGATTCATCTGGCATTCCAGGGCTTTATAATAATCAAATGTTTGACTGGGATTATGTTACTGTTGAAGTGGTTGATACTCTAAATAACCCTCTCAATATGGCTAATCAGATTACTCAGGAATATCTATCAGAAACCTCTATACCAGGATCTGAACCTCTTGGTGATGGATCATGTCAAAACATGGTCTATGTTGATGATGATTTCTCAATGGCCACCCCAGGATACAACGTTGATCATTTTTCATCTATACAAGAAGCAGTTGATCATTTAAACCCTTATGGAACCGCTATTATATTTGAGGGAACCTATAATGAAGATATTGACATCGATGGAGTATCATGTGATAATACAGGGATCACTCTGCAAGGCGCCTGTAATGGCTTCCCAATTGAGCATATTGCATCTATAGATGGAGAAATCAATATTCATGTGGATGAGGTGAAAATAAAATATTTACAATTTGCGTCAACCACGGATCCATCGATTATTATTGAAGATGGAGTAACTGGTACAGTACTTGAATGCAACCGGTTCGAAAAGGAATGCACATCAGCTATCGGAGTAAACGCTTTAGGGAGTTCTATAGTTGACGCAGATTTAAACTGGTGGGGTGCACCTGATGGACCAGATGGCGGGATCATGGACGATGGAAAAACAGCCGAAGGTCTTGGAGTCCAAATCATTGGCAACGTCAATGTTGAACCATGGTTTGGAATACACGCTGAAATAGCTCAACCTGCGGATGATATCACTGTTGAGCTAGGAATGCCGGTCAATTTTGATGCCACTGGAAGCTGGGCCTATACCTATGATGATTGTGGAGGAGCTGAAGCAAGCGATTCTGCTGATATCATTATTAAATGTCCCGAAGAAGATGAGCCTGAACTCAGTGTTGATAAATTAGTAAAAAGGAATTGTAATGGGGATTGGAAGGACGATTTGGAAGTTGATTTCAGTGTTGGATTTGTCACCTTCAATATCACGGTCACTCTCGATGGCCATTTTGACTGGGTTAATGTTAGTGATTGTCTCCCACCCTTCCTAAGCTTTGCATGGGTGAGCAGTTATGACATCAGCCCGGATAGTTCCGGAGACTCGGGAAATTGTGTTTGGTGGAATTATAGTGAAATTGGTAGTGATGATGAGATAATTAGCTTTGACATCCGCTATCGAGCCGATTTTCTCGATTGTGGAATAGGTACCAATGATGTGTACGTGATTGGGAAAGATGGCTATTATTATGATGATGCAACTGCTCAGGTCACTATTGATATAAATGGTTGTAGCATCCCTGAAATTGGTATTGAAAAATACGTGAAATGGGATAGCTGTGGACCTTATCTGAAGGAAATTTCTTTTAACATAAATGATTTTGATTGGGTCACCTATAAGATCTATGTGAACACCACCGATACATTTGAAAATGTATTGGTTCGAGATTGTCTTCCACCAGAACTTCTGTATCGACCGGGGTCATATAGTATCAGTGGTGGGACTCCTGACGTATTATTTTGGCAGTCCGGTGATTGTTTGTATTGGAATTTTTCAAATGTAGGAGATGATGATTATATTATCACCTATAAAGCAGATGTTCAAGATTGTGGATTCGACCTTGATAATCAGGTGAATGTGTCTGGTCGGTATGATTGTTGTCATTGGGTGTATGATGATGATTGGGCTTCTGTTGATGTAACTGGGTGTGATGGTCATGAGGTTTCGGTGGAGAAGTTTGTGAAGGAGGATGATTGTCCTTCTGGTTTTAGTAAACAGGTTTCCTTTGAGTTTGGTGATGTGGATTCAGTGACGTTTAAGTTGTATGTTAATTTGACTGGTGTGTTTGAGGAGGTGGTGGTGAAGGATTGTCTACCATCTCATCTTTCGTATCTGCCGGGTTCTGCTTTGGTTGATGGTGTTGCGGTTGATCCGGTGTATTTTAGTGTGACCTGTTTTGGATGGATGTTTGATCCGGTGGGTGTTGATGAGGAATATGTGATTACGTTTCAGGCGGTGGTGAATGGATGTGGGAATGCTGATAATCAGGTGAATGTGTCTGGTCGGTATGATTGTTGTCATTGGGTGTATGATGATAATTGGGCTTCTGTTGATGTAACTGGGTGTGGAGACCAAGATTTCAACGTAGAAAAAAAGGTCAAACCCGATTGCCAAGAACCATATAAAAAATCAATAACTTTTGACTACGGAGAATTTACCTATGTTACCTACAGGATCGATGTCAATGTCGATCATGCTCTTCAAAACCTTTCAATCAAGGATTCACTCCCTCAGATTGCTGAATTACAGTTCAATCAAACATATATTGAAAACGAAACTGGAAATCTAATCCCACCATGGTCCACTGAGTACTGGTTTTATAACGAGACTGTTAGAACATCTAATTATATTTATTGGAATTTTACCCATGTAAAAAAACAAACCCATTTCACTATCTTTTACTGTGCTAATGTAACTGATTGTGGCGTCTTTACCAATGAGATCAATGTAACCGCATTTTATTCCGACTATGGATGCGATCATTGGCTTTATGATTATGATTTTGCTACTGTTGAAGTGGCGTGTCCATCAGGGTTGTCTGTGCAGAAGGAGGTGTCGTTGGATGGGTCTGTGTGGGTTGATGATGGTGTGGATGCGTTGGTTGGTGATGTGGTGTGGTTCCGTGTGACGGTGGAGAATTGGGGTGTGTTGCCGGTGTTTGCGGTGAATGTGTCTGATTATCTGCCGGATCATCTGTTGTTTGATGGTTTTGTTTCTGTGGAGAATGGTAGTGGTGTGTCTTCGGGTGTTTCGTGGTGGCAGGTGTTTTTTAGTTTTATTCCTGGTGA
>CAZQMI010000082.1:1475-10996 GCA_964594475.1 uncultured Thermoplasmatales archaeon | reverse complement strand
AATTGAGAAACTCTCCTTTATCTCAGAAAGAATCACATTATCTGCCTCTTTTGTATCTTCAGCGGCTTTCACCGCGCCACAATGGGTATGAGCAAGAATTAGAAGATGTGAAACAGCGAGATGATCAACAGCATATTCAAGACTAGCAAGCACGGTTTGATCAACTGCAATGTTTCCTGCGACTCTGACCACGAACAGCTCACCGATCCCTGCGTTGAAAATATGCTCGGGTACAACCCGAGAATCAGCACAGGTAAGCACCGCTATTTGAGGAGTTTGACCTTTCTCATGGGTTTTGAATTCGTTTTTATAGGTATCTTGGTATGATCTGTTTTTTGCAACAAGATGCCTTATGATTTCATCACGTCCGTTCATCGTTTTTTCGCCTGTTCTTATTTTTATAAATTATTTGATTTTTGGAGTGTAAATAAATCCGATGATCGCGGCAATGAAACACATGATCGCTGCTGGATAGAACGCATAGGTAAAGCTTAATCCTGCATCCTGAACGGCTCCAGCAAGAATTGGTCCAACAATACCGCCCAGCCCATAGGATGTGAACACAAAACCGTAATTGAGCCCAACGGTTTCTGATCCAAAGCTATCAGCAGTTGCTGCTGGAAACAATGCGAAGTTTCCTCCGAAATTGAAACCAATAAGAGCTGCAGCAACATAGAAGAAGAGCGGATTAGCAGTTGAATAGAAAAACGCAGCCATCATAATTCCCTGGAAGATACACATAGCAATCAATGCTTTTCTGCGAGTGATATTATCAGAAATCTTTCCCCATACAATACGACCAAGGCCATTAAAAATGGGAAGACACACAGCAGCACCAATGACTGCGAAATCAATGGCTTCCGTTGCAGAAAATCCATATCCTTGGAATCCCTCGAGTGGATTTTTCGCAAAGTTTTGAATGTTTCCAATCACCATTAATCCAGCGAGTGCACCAATCAAAAACATGAACCAAAGCATGTAGAACTGTTTGGTACGAAGCATTTCCTTAGGATTCAATGCGATTTCCTTTTTAATGTTGCCTTTCTCGTCTCTTTCCTCAGGTGGATTCCAACCTTTTGGTTTCCAACCTGCTGGAGGATTTCTCATAACAAGTGATCCAAGAACAACCAAAATAAGAAAGAGAATACCATAGATTCTAAAGGCCATATCAACATTTGCAATGGTATAGATGCTGGTGTCAATCAATCCACGTATACCAAGAATTGATGGCGGGTTGGCCATGAGAATCCAGAGGAAAGCACCAAACCCAAACCCGGCAACGGCAAGACCTGAGACTAGTCCTTTTTTATCTGGGAACCATTTGATTCCCACACCAATGGGTACCACATATCCAAGACCTATTCCTGCACCGCCAATAAGACCAATGCCTAATAGTTTCAATGGAAAATTCGCTCCAGCAAACCCTCCAATGAGATAGCCAAGTCCGAGAAGGATACCTCCCAGTAATGCAATTTTCATAGGTCCATATCGTTTTTGTAATCTTCCTCCGATGATGGTGAAAATACCAAAGGTAGCAAGACCGGTGCTAAAGATGGCTTGGGTCATGGTTTTATTAAAACCAAATGCAGATGATTGCAAGGGAGTTGTAAATGCAGACCAAGCATAGATTGCACCGAGTGCAACTTGGATCATAATTGCTCCGATAACCACAATCCAGCGGTTCATAACCTTGATGTCAGTTGATGATTTGTTTTTTGATGTCATAATCGTTACCTTGGAGAGCCCTAAAAAAGGATTTATTTAAAAAACTTTCGAGAAAAAAAGCAATCTGAGATATCACTGAATAGAATGACGATTCTGAAACCACTATGAAAAATATTTCAATTTAATTATCGCCTTTGTTTGATCATTGAGAAAAGATATAAATAAATCCCGTTGCAACCATAAATACCGCGATGAGAATGGCAAGGATTTTGCCAGCCCATTTTTTCAGTAGGTTCTTGGTATTCGTTATACTATCACCTCGGATGAAACAAGCAGATAAAAGGTGTCAAACTTTATTACTGTTTGGTTCTTCAATCCCTTTGCATGACTTTCTTTCTGTACCGTTATCAGATTATTTTCAAGTAGTTTTTCATCATCATTATGATCAATGACTGGTATATCCTGCCAGGTGATATCGCCATTCTTCATGATTTTTTGCTTTAACTCCTCCTGATGAGATTTGATATAGCCAATGATTCCTTTACTTTCCTTTTTGAACCGTGGACCAATGGTTGCATACACTGGTTTGATTTCAGTGATGATTTCCTCTATATCTGGTTTTCCTCTTAGGAACTGATGATCTTTTGGAAGTTTCAAGGTTTCCTTGACTAGGAATGCGTTTTGTTGCAGTGCATCAATAATCTCATCTGAAGCATAGGTAGTAGAACTGGGTAATGCTGCATTGAGAGCAATACCGTGTTTGCTTTTAAAGGACCTGATATCGGCTACATAGGTTTTGATGATCTCACCAACATCTATTAGGTGTTGATCCTCAATGATTGGTTTCGGCCATGAAGAAATATGAATGCTATCAAGTTTTTCAAATTCCTGATAGATCTGCTGATACAACTCCTCGGTGATATGAGGAAAAAAGGGAGAAAACAACTTTAAAATCCCAAGTCCAACAACACTCATGGTATATCCACAACTATCCCTGTGTTTATCATTATAGATATAGGATTTCACCATCTCCAGGTAATGATCAGCGAATTCATGCCAAACGAAAAACTCGATTTCCTTCATCGCCTGAGAATACTCATACTTATCCATATACTCTGTCACACTTTTTACCATGACACTGTACTTAGCTAAAATCCATTGATCAAGAAGCGTCAGATCATCTGGTTGACTTGTGAGCTGAACCGTTGTTATGTTTTGGGCGATGAATTGTTCAATGTTCCATAGTTTCCGCAGTAGTTTTTTGCCTCGAATCACATCTTTTTCCCGGAATGCATTATCCTCACCAAGTGAACAACTAGCAGCATAACACCGAAATGCATCAGTTCCGAATTTGTTGATGATAATCAGCGGATCGATGACATTACCCAAGCTTGCATGCATAGGTGTGCCATCCTCTGAGAGGATGAATCCACCCATCATGATGTTTTCAAATGGTTTTTCATCAGTAAGCAAAGTACATCGCAGAATGGTATAAAACGCCCAGGTTCGAATGATATCATGGGCCTGAGGTCGAACGGACATGGGATAAAGATGCTTGAATTTTTGATCATCACGATACCAAAAGGTGTTATATAATGGAGAAATCGATGAATCCATCCAGGTATCAAAGACGTCTTCACATCCTCTAAGCTCACCGCCGCATTTCGGACAGGTTTGAACCGGTGGATCATCAATAGTTGGATCAACATAGCAATCCTGCGGTCGGGCAAGGACGACTTCTTCACATTGCACACATTCCCACAGAGGAATAGGGGTTGCAAAATATCGTTGCCTACTAATCACCCAGTCCCATTCAAGACTATTGACCCATTCTTCAAGCCGGATTTTCATGAATTCCGGAAACCAGTTCATCTCATCACTGGCCTGTAAGACGAGATCCTTGAACTTGGTGGTTTTCAAAAACCATTGCTTGGCATTAATGAATTCAACCGGTGTCTTACATCGCCAGCAAACACCAACATTCTGGTCCAGATCTTGCTGACTGATAAGAAGATCAGATGATTTCATATCATCTATGATTGCAGCTCGTGCATCCTTGATCTTCATTTTGGCATATTTCCCACAGATCTCAGTCATCCTCCCTTCTTCATCAATGCTCATATCAAGAGGAAGATGATATTTAAACACCCAGTTCAAATCCTCTTTGTCCCCGACGGTACAAATCATCACCAAACCTGTTCCAAACTCAGGATCAACTGCCTCATCTTCAACAATGGTTACTTCCTTGTCAAATATGGGGACAGTAACGGTTTGATCCACCAACCAGGGGGCACGTTCATCAGAGGGATGAACGGCAACGATTTGACAGGACGAAAGCATTTCCGGTCGGGTGGTTGCGATTTCAATATAGGTTCCTTTTTCATCTTTACCGATTCCATGATAGGACTTGATCTGATCTGATTGATCTTTGGTAAAATGGAATTTGATGGTATTCAATTTCGTTTTATTATCCTTATATGTCACCTCGGCATCAGCCATAGCAGTCATACATCGGGGGCACCAGTTCACTGGGAATTCACCTTTGTAAATAAGGTCTTTATTGAACAGTTCAATAAAGGAGATTTGAGTGATCCGTCGATAATATTCCGCATCGGTTTGATAATAGATACTTGGATCCATACTTTCTCCAAGTAAATAGAATTGTTCGGTCATCAGTTTGATATTTTTTTCAGCAAATTCTGAACATAATTTGGTGAACGCATGACGATCAATATCTTTTCGAGTGATATTTCGCTGTCGTTCAACTCGTTCTTCTATTGGAATGCCATTGACATCAAAACATAAGGGGAAAAACACATTGTAGCCTTGCATGCGATGATAGCGGGCTGCAAAATCTATATGAGTATAATGAACAGCATGACCTGCGTGGAGTGGCCCTGAGGCATATCTTGGTGGAACATCAATGGAATATGGTTTTTTATCACTTTCAAAATCAAAATGATAAATGTTCATATCTTTCCATCTTTGTTGCCATTTTTTTTCGATTTTTTTCTGGTCATATGAGTTAGCCATGATTCTTTTGCTCCAACAGAGTGCTAAGTGATGATTATAGCAGGCAAAGTTTTTCTCCTTATAAAATTTGCTTTGTCATTTTTTATGACAACCTTGGTTTTATTTACCATTATTGATATTCGTTAATAAACGAATTACAAATCGACAAATATATATAGGATGGTGGTCACAACTTCAATACATGTGTAACACCATTGATGATTACCGGACAAAGGATTTGTCCCGGATATGGAAAAAAATAGAAGGATACTATTAAACAGAGTATCTTTCTTCTTTCATTTTTTAGGTATTTTTTATTCTTAAAAACAAACTCATTCAAAGCAAAAACTATTTTATAAAAATCAATGATATTCTTATTGTTTCAAAATATGTAATCATTTAGAGAAATGAACTGAGAACAATTCAGAAATTGAATACATAAAAAAGATATCAACAGGGAATTTAAATGACTGATTTTACCACAATTGCAAAGGAAATCGCTCTTCGCTATACAAATGAAGCCATCCTTCTACTAGACAAAAATGCAGAGATTGTTTATACCACTGAAGATATTAACCAGATCTGCGATCTAAATAGAGACCATATCATTGGTCAATCATTCTTTTCCTTCATTCATCATGATGATAAAAAAAAGCTGAAACGTTTTTTTTCTTCTGTACGGAAAACACCTCAGAAGGAACATGCAATCACCTACCGAATATCTGAAAATTACTCACCAAGAAAATTTGTAAAGACAAGAATGATCAATCTTCTCAACGACCCAAATGCAGAAGTTGTCGCAGCGTATTGTAGAGATATCACCAACCAAAAAGAAATCAAAGAACAACTTCAAGAAAAAATAAAGGAAAATGAAACCCTTCTTCATCATTACAAATTCATCGCTGATAATACCATTGATGTCATCTTTCAAGTTACCCTATCTGGAACATATACCTATATGAACAAGGCCAGCAAACGCATCGCTGGATATGATCCTGAGGAAATGATCGGGAAAAAATGGATGAGCTATGTTCCAAAAAAAGAACTTCCAAAATACTTATCAAAGGTAAAAGAACTGTTGAACGGAAAAAAAATAGATGATTTTCAAACATTTGTAATTCACAAGGAAGGTCATCTTGTCCCCGTTGAATTCTCAGGAAACGTGATCAAACGTGGGAACAAAACCTTTATTAACGGTGTCATGAGAGATCTTTCAAAACGACTGAATTCAAAAAGAGAACTCGAACAAATCGCTCGATTATTAGAAAAACAAGCGAAAGCAAAAACGAAACAATTTCAAGAAAGCGAGAAGAAATACCGACAACTCATTGAACATGCAAATGAAGCCATTATTGTTGCCCAGGATAACTATATCACCTTGGCCAATCCAAATGCACTTGATCTTTTAGGATATGATAAAGAAGAAATCTTTTCAAAGACATTTAATCACTTCATTCACCCGGATGATGCCGAGCTGGTAATAAATAGACATCAACAACGACTCAAAGGAAAACATCCTCCCTCTCGCTATGAATTCCGCATCATAGACAAAAATAATACTATACACTGGGTAGAAATAAGTGCAGTTCAGATCAATTGGGATAACAAACCTGCGACACTAAACTTTTTAACCGATATCACACAGCGGAAAACACTTCAAGATAAATACGAACGATTATTCAATAATTCCCCTGAATTCCTAGCTGAAGTGGACGGGGAAACACTTGAAATCCTTACAGTCAATCAACAAATGAGTAAATCAATCGGGGTTCCAAAGGAAAAAATCATTGGGAAAACATGGTCAGAACTACTCCCTGCAAACATATATGAAAAACGATACAAAATTGGATTGGAAGTATTAAAAGAAAATAAAACAACCATTTTCATTGATAAACGGGGAGATCGATATTTCAGAAATATCTTCACTCCCATTGAATACCCAAATGGAAAAAGAAATCTCCAAGTCCTATCCCAAGACATCACGGAAATGGAAAGTGCAAAACAAAACCTCATCGATAATGAGGAACAACTCCGAGCGATTACTACATCTGCAAAAGATGCTATTATCCTCATTGATAACAAGGGCATGGTACAATTTTGGAATCCTGCTGCAGAAACCATTTTTGGCTACACTGCTGATGAGATGATTGGAAAAAACATTCATCATATTCTTTCAAAAGAAACAGTTGATAATCATTTCAAAAAGGGTTTTTCACAATTTCAGAAAAAAGGAACAGGTCCCGTTGTAAATAGAAGTCTAGAACTCATTGCTCAAAAAAAGGATGGAAAGACCATCGTTATTGAACTTTCTGTTTCAACATTAAAATTGAAAAACAAATGGCACGCGATTGGTATCGCTCGAGATATTACTGATCGAAAGCATATGCAGGAAGCACTTCGAAAAAGCCGTAATCGATTAGAAATAAAAGTCAAAGAGCGAACCGCTGAATTACAGGCTTCAGAGCGGAAATATCACCAACTATTCGAAATAGCACCAGTTGGCATTGCCATTGCAGACCTTCATGGAAATATCTATGATATGAACAAAACCATGGAAAAAATCACAGGTTTTAGTTTAAAAAATATTACACAATTTGATTTTGACCAGCATTACGTCAAACCAAGAGATCGAAACAAACTTCGGAAGCAATTACGGCAGCAGGGATCAATTTCAAATCTTGAAATCGAATTAAAACGGGCGACTGGTGAACAATATACCGCTCTTATGGACGTTGAACGGTTGATTATATCTGGAGAGACACGATTCTTAGTCATCGAACGAGATATCACTGATTTAAAACACATCCGTCAGGAGATCATTGAAACAAGAAATTACCTGAAAAACGTTATCGATAGTGCAACAGAACTCATCATCGCCGTGAACAAACAAAAACAGATCACTATGTGGAATAAAACAGCTGAACAAACAACAGGTCTTTCATCAAAAGAAGCCATTGGAAAATCGATTCTTAATCTTCCAATTTTTAAAGAATCACAGATTTTTTCAGATGCCATCCGTAATCTCACCACAGGATATGAACAACCCCCTGAGGAATGTGTAATCCGGTCTAAAACAAAAGAAAAAAGCATCATCCGTTTCTCTGCTTCCATCATTGATCAACCTGAAACCAAACAGACCATTGGCGTTCTCTTCGTGGGAACTGATGTTACCAAACAAGCGATTCAACAGGGAAGACTGATTGATGGAGTTAGTTATCTGCTTCTTCATTCAACATCCAATCAAGCAATTGAACTTTTTATTCAGACACAATTAGAGGGATATCATGGTCTCTGTTTCACCCGTAAAACCTCTGTTTCAATGAAAAAGACCTTCTCACCTTCTCATCCAGATGTTTTCTATTACCAAGATTTACTTTCCTCTTCACAGCAATCAGAGGTCTTCTTCGACCGTATTCAACAATCCTTATCTGAAATTCTATCAGATCAGAACCCCTCTATAATCTATATTGATCGTATTGACTACCTTATCACCCTGTTTTCATTTGACCATGTTCTTCAATTGCTCTATCGACTTACCCCTGTTATTGCTTCTCATCAAGCCATCCTTTTACTTCGAGTAAATCCACATATCATCAATGATCAGCAGCTTCATTTACTGAAAGAAGAATTCTTTTTAGTACCAAGTGAAAAAGTAGAACCCATCGAACTTGATGAGCATTTGTATGAAATCTTACAGTATATCAATTCATTGAACGCCAGAAATATCGTTGTATCCTTTCAAAAGGTGGGAAAACGGTTCTCGATTTCAAAGGTTACTACGAAAAAACGATTGGATGCCTTGGAACAACAGGGATTAATCACTGTAAATATCAAAGGAAGAATGAAATCAGTTCATGTTACCAAGAAGGCTCAATTATTGCTGAAACGACAAGAAACATCTTAAGGAGAATCGGTGAAACAGAAAAAAAAGGTTTTTTTTCATGCATACAACCGATCAAAGATGGGCATGATTTCCCCGCCGCAATAGGGACAGGCCGTTCTTCTTCTTATAAACCGGGCTTTACACTGAGTACAAATAAAATCATCCATGTTTTTTTCACCAGTGATACCGTATATTTAGACCTATAAAAATATGACGAAACATTCAACGTTATATGACGATATGATGTGAAATATCATTCAGCAATCATCAAAAAAGGATCAAAAAATGGAAAAAAAAGAAAAAAAGACCAATTCATCTGGTCTTACCTGTTTCTGGGTTTAAACAGAGATACCCCATGCAAACATCGATGAACCCACAAATAAGGTTCGTGAATGCATATTCTCAAGTAATGGTGGGATGTAGACATACAATCCAACAAATCCGACCATCACGCCGAATTGTCGTTGTAACAACACTTGTGTTGGAGGAGCAGCTAAACCATCTCCCCAGATGACAGTGGTCCCAAATCCTTGTGGATAATTCCACATGCTCACCAGTTTCTTAATTTGAATACGTCCATGATAACGAGCAAAAAGATCTCGTCCCTGCCCAAAGCTTACGATAGGGTTCCCAGGCAGAATATCAAGCATATCAGTATCAAATAACTGTGCTAATCCTTGTTTTTGATTCCCTTTTAGAAGATCAATGATCCGTTCAAGCATTGAATCGCGACTACGAAGATTGCCTAAATCATCCATCACATCAACAAGGCTGTCTAATTGATTACGAGTCAGAGAAATCGTCTGCGTCCCTAAGTTACCGTTCTCAGTTAACATTCCCACCTGAATAGGAATGGTTTTCGTCGGTTTACTCATCTGTGCACTAGTCAAAGGTGTAAAGGAAAGCCCAATGAATAGTGCGATTATTCCTATTGCGATACTTTTTCTTATGGTCATAATAC
>CAZQMI010000082.1:0-1465 GCA_964594475.1 uncultured Thermoplasmatales archaeon | reverse complement strand
TCACGTATCCCCGAACATATAATTATATTTCAAATATATTTAAATCTTTCCCTAATAATATTTTTTTCCCTATCTAAATTGTTCCCCATTTCAATCATGCTTTTGATAAATTGTGTTTATAATAAACATGGCTTCACTAAAAAGGTTGAAAAATTTTTCCTCCTTTTCCATCAAAAAAATGATTCTATCGAAGAATGATCTGACTATCCTTCAGCAAACCCTTCAGATCATCGAGGTCCTGCTTGATATTTCTAATTTCCACCATCTTCTGTTTTTCAAATTCCTGAGCAATATCAAACAGAGATGATTCAAGTTTATATATATAGATCGGTCGACCCTTCCCCTCCTTTTTCTTATTTGATCGAGAGACCCAGCCTTTTTTACTGAGTTCCTGCATGGCAACGCTTACCTCAGGTTGTCGAAGGTTGGCCCCCCGTTCAATATCCGAGGACCGACATTCATCCACATGAGAGATATAAATCAATGTCTTGGCCAGATTCTTTGGCATCCCTAAATCAGTAAAGACATTGACAATTTTTTTGTCCTGTGGAGATAATGATTTCTTTCTTTTTTTCGCCATACTATCATCTATCATAATTTAATATTGGTTCATAAATATAATATACCGTGAGGTATTTAAATTTTTTTACGATTTTATATAAATATAATAAATGTTAGTTTTTAGGCTGATTTTTGCATTTAATCTTGCTTAAAAAGATTCAATGCTTCCTCGATTCGCCCCATCTCAATACCCGTGGTCGGAAGCCCCATGATCGCACCATGTCCATTAGCAACCAGTCCACTCCCAATTAAGGGAACACCATGATTCACCGTCCCGATCATCACGGACACCTGAAACAACTGTTCAAGAACTTTTTTCTCATCATCAGATACCTTTGGATGACATAATAATCCCTTACTGGTAACCACCGCAGCCATTCCCACGGTTTCAAGATCAGCAATTGTGCCTCTTTTCACCGGCACCTGACAGGTTTTTTCAATCAACTCGATGGAATGATCATCCAATTTCGGATGAACCAAACATCCATGATCATTGACCAATACATCATTTCCCACTGCATTATAAATATCATCAACCACACAGACATCAAACCCTTGGTCCCTGATCATCTCCGTGTTTTTCTCTGAAATAAACCCCGTTACCACCACACCTGAGGAATTACAGGAGAGAAGTGATCCAATGATAGATGCATCAGCAATGGAAAGTTCAATAAGCTTTACATCAAGAGCAGCAATAATTCGCTTTTTGATTTTCTTGGTCAACCCTCTTTTCAAAAACGCAATCTCATTATTTGCTCGGCAAAACACTCCAACATTTGGATTCTCATTAAAATTCATCCGCTGAAACCTAGAATTCATATCTTGAGCATTGCGCATGTTCGTCCCCCAAACACGTTGTCATCAATCATCTTCATTACCAAGAAATATCTACCGTAAAAAACGG
>CAZQMI010000081.1:0-11005 GCA_964594475.1 uncultured Thermoplasmatales archaeon | reverse complement strand
CGAGTAGCTGGCTCGAAAGGCCAGAATGATTGGCCGGACTACACCACGGGAGCAAGATGAACAAATATGTTCTGATTATTGGAGGGTGAAACTTTTTCTCCTATATAATAATTTACACCTGAATAATTGAACCATTTAAATAACCATTGTTTTATTGCTTCAATGAGGTGAAAACTAGCATGAATACCAATACAGATGAATTGTTAACTCTTCTTGTTGAAAGGATTACAAAAAAAAATTATACTATTGCAACTGCTGAATCATGTACCGGTGGATTAATTGGGCACACTCTTACGAATATCTCTGGAAGTTCGAATTATTTTGATCGAGGAGTAATCAGTTATAGCAATCAATCAAAAATGGAATTGTTAGAGGTTTCAAAGGATTTACTGGATCGTTATGGTGCGGTAAGTGCAGAGGTTGCACAAGCAATGGCTGAAGGCATACGGAAGAATGCTCATGTAGACATTGGCATTGCTACCACTGGAATTGCTGGACCAACAGGTGGAACAGAAGAAAAACCCGTTGGTCTTGTTTTTATCGGTATTGCTACACCAGATGAAACAAGCGTTCATCAATTTCAGTTTTCTGGAAATCGATTACAAATCAAACAGGAGACTTGCACTCATGCATTACAGTTACTCTTTGAAAGTATCTAGGATTAAACAGGATGGTGGGTGTTATTGATTCATATTGATGGATCATATGGAGAAGGTGGCGGACAAATTCTTCGAACCGCTGTGGCCTTATCTATTATAAGGCAGACACCGGTTTCTATTGAAAACATTCGGGCAAAACGGCCGAAACCAGGGATGAAACCACAACATTTCACTGCGGTATCCATTTTAAAAGATCTTTCTTCTGCTGAAACAACCGGGCTTTCCATTGGATCAAAAACACTTGAATTTACACCTCAAACGGTTCCGGGTGGCGTTTATAAATTTGATGTCGGAACGGCAGGAAGTATCGTGCTCATTTTTCAAGCCTGCCTTCCCTTATCCCTAGTTTCACAATCACCAATCAGTATCACTCTGACCGGTGGAACCGATGTTAACTGGTCTCCATCCTGGGATTTTTTCACTGAGGTGTATCTGCGAGCTATTCGACGGATGGGCGTATCATTGAAAGCGGAATTACATCGACGTGGGTATTACCCAAAAGGTGATGGAAAGGCAACGATTCATTTCCATCCCATTAATCATCTTAAGAGTTATCAGGGATCTAACGCCATTGATAGTAATACCGTTTTTGGAAGAGTTCATGTTGCCAATCTCCCTGATCACATTGGCAGACGAATGAAACATGCGGCGATGAAACGCTGTACGAAAGAAGGATTACCTGCTCAAATCAGAACGGATCTTTGTTCATCAGCATCTGCTGGAACCGGGATTAGCCTGTGGATGTTTGATGATCATTCAGTGATCGGGGTTTCATGTTTAGGACAAAAAGGAGTTCCTGCAGAAACCATTGGAACACAAGCTATGGTTACAATACTAAAGGATTTTCATGCTGGTGCATCAATAGATGAACATCTTTTTGACCAGGTTCTGCCCTTTTTAGTGTTTTCAAACAATCCATCAATCTGTCGAGTACGTACGATTAGTGAGCATGCACGAACTAATTTATGGTTGATCCAACAATTCATTGATGGAGATTTTTATCGAATTGAAGAAAAACAAGGGTACTCAATGGTGTATATAAACGAATGAAATAGGGGCCTATAGCGGTATCTTTGTTTATGAAAAGAATCCCTAATTACGTTTTATGTCGAAAATTTCGTCGACATATTTATGTAGTGGATATTGCATGTCATCTCCTCCCATTTTCCTTTTTTTTCATCATACAAAACCATTCTTTATTCTATGATCCATCAAGTATTCTAATCTTATTACGTACGTAACTGATCAGGAAAAGAACCATGGTAAAAGCGATGAGAAGCCCGGCAAACACACCGATTTCCTCCCAGGTAACCAAAAAATTATACAACCCATGAACCACCATTGCCACCAAAAAATAAGGAAGCACACTGATCCATGAGGAATGATTCAACACCGTTTTTCCATATCCATAACCAGTTAACGCAGTCGCTGATGCATGCAAGAGACAACCACCGAAACTTCTCAGCAGCATCAAAATAAAAAAAATCAATAATCCTTCTGATAAAAAACTCCAGCCATACAGAAGATTCTCTGTAGCAGAAAACCCAAGACCAGCAACTGCACCATAGATCAATCCATCCTCAGGTTCACGGAGTTCACGTTTTACCATCCTACGATTCAAAGCCAAGGGTTTTACCAGTTCCTCAGCAAATGGAGCAATCATAATGACTGCGATGATCTGAATAAATGATCCTTGCCTCAAGGTTACTGACACTGAGACATCAAGGAAGATCTCAAGCAAGATGGCTGCAATGACAGCAATGGTTGCACCCCAAAGAAAACAAAACGCAATGGCACTCCATTTCTCTCGATGCACACGTTCTGTGTTCCGAATCCAGATAGCATAAAGGATCGGGGGAAGAAACGCAGTAAAGATGAGAATGATTAATTCAAATCGAGTCACAACACTGAAAAGAATCATATCGCTAATAAATGTTTATCTTTTCCACTGTCATACAAACAAAGAAAAAAATAAAAAAAAGGAAAAAAAGAAAAATAGATTCAGGATTCATTTAGTTTTAATCGTGCCATGGCCCAACCTGCTGAACCAGGTACCATCCATTGCATCCGTAATACCTTTTGTTCCGTATCAACTCGGTATAATCCGGTTATTTTACAGCCTCCTTCATCGGTAATTATCCTTCCGTTGAAATATCCTTTCTTCATGATGCCGATGAATTTGGTCCGCTCTTGCTCACCAGTATGATTATATACTCCTCTGAGCACGGCGACACGATCTTTTCTACTGATGGTTGCCGCAAAATACCCTTCGGTTACCTTGTCCTTTCCCCATTTTCCAATGATGGAGAGCTGCCGGTCGGTTGAACATGGTTCTGATCCATTCGAAGTCATAACATCAGCAGATACCCTTTCAATGGATGAAAAAAGGTATTTGTTTTGTTTTTCAATGCCTGTATCTAGCTGTGCAGCAAACACCAATGTTGGCACAATGAGTGCCAGCAGGGTCACGGCAATACCAGCATAATATCTTTTTTTCATACTGTGTTTCACCAGAGCATCTGTTTGGTTTTTTGTTTATAAATGAATTTACCAGAAATCACTCCAAAATAAACCCAATTCTGACCCAAATGTTGGTTTGAATTCATTTGGTTCTTATTCGGTTTCATTCATGGCTGAGATAAAATAGAATCATCAATGCCAGAGTTTCAAAGAAATGAGCGATGATACCAAAGATAGATGATTTATACGCAAGGAGAATGTAGACAAATCCTTGTCTCATTCCGATTTCAACCAAGCTGATGATTAAATTCAAAATAGGAAGACTCAACAATGATTGAACGAAGAGAACGATGAGAAATAAGACCAATCCGAGAAGAAAGGGAGAATGTGTTTTTTTATAATCTCTTCTATATCCCAGAAGCAGACCGGACAACAGCGATAGATTCATACAGATCACTATAGTATCAATAGTGAAATTCGTACGAAATGCATACCATATAGTTTGATATTCCTGAATACTTCCAATGCGTCGCTGTAGTAATGCAAGACTTCCAAAGGAAACGAATAATCCAATAATTGCTCCGATCAGTAAAAATGTAAAAAGTAACAGAAGAGTTCTTCTTTGCAGATCACTTTCTTCTTCATATTTTTTCATATTCATTCCCCTTCGTTCCTTCATTTTTTTCATTGGTCTCTTTCATAGGTTTCCCCATTTATCATATTCATTGTTTTTTCAATGATAGGATTATAGTTTTTTCCCAATTTTATTCCAAATCTCATCGAATTTCTCCTTATTATTCTCAAGTAAATCAGATGGAAAATACACTGTTCCATACCCGGAACCAGCAGAAGTGATCAAATTATTCTTTTGTAATACCTTTAGATGGTGACGAATTGTTTTATAATCAAGGTTGAGATGGGATGCAAGTTCGTTTGCATTACGTGGTTGATCAAATAATGCGGTTATGATCCTGCCTCGGTTTGGTCCACCGACACTACCGCTAAGAATCCACCATAACAACCGTTTCACACCATGCATTCCACAGCCCTACTTCATTATGTAAATCTGTCCTTTTTTTTAATGGTTTGTGCTTTCTTCATAAATTAACGTGCTTATTTAACAAGAGAAACAAAAGTTAGTATTTTACTAGTAAAGGAGGCAAAGTGGGGAAGTACATTGGATTCGAGGGAGAATAAAAAAGATTTTATCATACTTCCCCACAAGGCAAGAATCTTTTTTTTGATTTCATGTAAATTTTAGAACTTCGGCATGAATTTCTGTTATAAAAATATTATGTTGAATAATTTTCAATAATAATAGTTTACATCTTATTATTTTCTCTATAGAATCAGTTATTCGACATAATTTTCTAAATATTATTTATACCACACTTCAACCGAACAAACGTTGCTAAACATATTTATTTTAACAAAGAAGTAAATTAATACCTTGTTCTTACAAGCAAAATTTTTTTAAATAGGGGGGGGGGAGAAAAAAATAAAAGAAATTCTTTTCACTGGAAAAACATACGCCATTTTTCCTTCCTATTTACAATAAATACAATCTCATTTATTGATTGCTCCTTGAAATTCCTTCAAGATAGAATCCTTAAGTTCAATGGTCTTGTTCACATGAGAAAGCTTGATGTCACTTTGTTCCAACAGCGCAAGAGCGTATGCAATACGAAGGATAGAAAACTCAAGACTACGATACGATATTTCCTCAATTTTTGCATCCGTCGTTAAAATATACTGTTTAATTGCATCCTTGATTACCAGCTCTTCACTGGGATCAATGGAAATTTTCTTTTCCCTTGCCCATTGCACGAATGCTTTTACCACCGCCGAATAATCTTTGCCCTCCTTACCCATAAAGGTGTCAATGATACCGGAGACATTCTCCGCTCGTTGACCACGAGGGATCCGTGCCACATATAACGGAAAATCAAAACGATCGAGCAGAGGACCCTGAATTTTTTCAAGCTTGTTACACGATGCCATTACCCTCACTTCTGCTTGAAAGATCTGACTCTGCTTTCCTTTACTAATGGTATATGATCCCTCTTCCATTGCTTGTAGCAGTCCGTTTTGATCATCGTTTTTCATTTTATCAAGTTCATCAACAAGTAAGACATGCCCATCATATTGAGCGAGAAGTCCTGGTGAAATCATTCGACCGCGGGCATCACCAACCAGACCGGTTTTGCTGGTGAGTTCTGAATTGATCAGTTTTCCATTCATTTTTTGCTGCCACCAGGATAAGAATTCAGTCTTTCCCGATCCAGGTTCACCAACCAATAAGAGGTGAAGACGCATGCGCATCTGTGCTTTATCATTGGTCACACACATCAACAATGCACATTTTCTGATCAAATCCCATTGGGGGCCAACTAAATAGGGACAGATATGTTTTGAAAGAAATTCCAAAGGGTTTTGCTTTGCGATTATAGTAAAGTAATCCTCTTTACTCATGAATTTATCTTGTTTTTTTTGCTTCTTTTTTCGAAACATCTTCATTTCCTTATGGCTGCGAAAATATAAAAACGTAGTTAACGATTTTTTTAAAACGACATCATATCTTTTTTTGTAATAACCCTACTTAAAATATATAACTCTATATAGATAATTGAGTCTATATTGATAACATATTTATATAGAGGTTAATTACTTGAAACCAAAAAAAATTGTCTCTATATGGTTATCTTCTCCTTATCATGAGATTCAAACGTTACTATAGAGATGCTCCAATCCTTTAACGATCACTGGGGAGTGCAACACCATATCACTAGGAGAAAACCAAGCAAAACCACATCTGAAACATCGCTATAATTACCTCTTTTCCAATAGACAAATAATTGGAGGCTTTTTATAAATGGAAACAAGAAAAGTCCAAATCACCGGAAAATCAACCTATATTATTTCACTGCCCAAAACCTGGGTCAATAAAGTCAAAATTACCAATGGCAACAGTGTCGCCATGATGCCACGATCCGATGGTACTCTTCTCATCAACCCGAAAATAAACCGTCGAGAGGATGCACCAAAACATGCCATCACCATTGAAACAAATGATGTTGACACCATGTTTCGAAAATTCATCGGAGCCTATTTAGCAGGTTTTGATCTTATAGAGATTAAAAGCCCGGATAGATTCCATATGGAGATGCGGCAAAAAATACGCATCCTTACCCATAATGTGATCGGACCGGAAATTATCGATGAAAGCAGTACTTCTGTGCAAGTCAAAGACCTGCTTGATTCGACGGATTTATCACCAAAACAAGTACTCAAACGGATGTATGTGATCACCCGCGGCATGCATCGAGATGCAATTGAGGCTTTGCAGCGGCATGACAAAGATCTTGCAGATGATGTAGCCACCAGAGATGATGATGTGGATAAGTTCTACTGGCTCATCGCAAAACAATACAACCTAGTGCTCAATGACATGTTCTTTGCAGAAAAAATGCATATCAACGTGAAAGAAATCCTTGGATATGTCCTGGTTGCTCGATCCATTGAACGAATTGCTGATCATGCCAAGAAAATCGCGACCAATGCTCGGATTATAACCCTGGAACATGAATGTCTGGAGAAGATTGCACAAACCAGTGAAAAGATTCTTAAATCATTTGATAGTGCCGTCAATGCGTTTCACCGTAACAAGTTTGATCCAGCCAATGAAGTGATTAATGATTCCATGAATTTATCAAAGGAAGTGGATCAGTTGAAGGAAAGTATGTTTTCCATTGATGCCGATGCCATGAATGTTGCATCGCTTGCCTATGTCATTGATAGTTTAGAACGAACCCGGGCATATGTCATCGATATCGCAGAGGTATCCATTAACCATCAATTTGCCACCATGCTTGACCTGAAATAATATATATGCATATATAGGTACATATCCTTTCTATATTCTATACAGGTAAAGTATATATCGTTTTTCCATCATCAATTTATTTAAGGTGTACAACGACAAATCACCTTCCCACAACAAACACCATGGTGCCACACACAACACAAAAAGTCTCAGATTACATGGGGGAGCAACACGATGTGGGGAGTTAGGAACACTTCACTGCCCTCTTAACCTCCCCCCAAAAAAACCACCACTCATAAAAAAATACACTTAGGTTGGCATAGACAAACTGGTCTGATCATCAGTATTTTTTGACTTCTTCTGATGCATCCATATTCTCCACCGTTTAGCTCCAATAAACATAATGCTTAGTCCTAATACGAAAAGGATGAACCAGTCAAACCAAAAATCGATACTTGATGGTACAGGTGCTGGATAGAAACTATCAGGAAAGAAAATGCCTTGGGTCATCATTCGTAGACCATGAGCAATCATAGCTATTCCAGCGATCACAATAACAACTGTACCCCAGATAGATGATCGTGATCTATGCTTTTGAATACCTTTACCCATTCCCACAACCTTGCATAACTATATACTTTATAGTATCTATATTTTACTCTATATTACAAAATAACAGATAATAAAAAAATCGATTCATAGAGGTAAATACAGCTCATTTTCGCCTCTATAGATGAAACAGATTCCTTCTAACTTTCTGCTTTCTTTTCTGCTGTTCATAAAATGATTGCAATCCCAAGTAAAATATCAAACCACCAATGATAGCAAGCGTGAACCAGTCAAACCAAAAATCGATACTTGATGGTACAGGTGCTGGATAGAAACTATCAGGAAAGAAAATGCCTTGGGTCATCATTCGTAGACCATGAGCAATCATGATCGTTCCAGCAAAAACGGTGATAATGGTTTTTGTTTTTTGTCTCATCTTATCTCATGTTACTTTTTCACATGATACTATATAAATTCATACCGATACAATATCAAAATGAAAAAAGGAAATATAATATAAAATGAGAAAAAAATCTTTTTTATTTAACAAAATGCGGATGACCGAGCTGCTTTAATATCCTTGCAATTCGACCAATACTCAACGAAGAAAACCGACCAGTATGATACAATTCTAGCAGATATTTGTATTGCTGTTCTTTTTTCAGGTTCCACGCATCCGTTTGTTTCGCTCGTTCATATTTAATCAATTTTGATTCGATCCAGTGGTGATTGACCATAGTTGTTACTCACCTCCATTCTTTAAATTCTTTCTAAGCATAGTTCTTTTATCAACTATTTATATTTTATGTATAAATAAAGACGTTATGTAAATATTCTATATAAACTCAGTAAAAAATAGCTTTTTTCTTGCATCTATTAATATTATTTTTATCAATTATAATATAGTTTAAGCTTATGATAAATTTTTTAAAATTTTAAAGCTTCTCTTGGATGATACTTTAATCAGCTACTTCAACTGATTTTTTAAATATCTTATTTATCATTACTTCATAGCTTAGCTCTTCACCAGCAAACGCCCCCAATCCTAATTTTTCTTCAGCTAAGTCGCTATCGATATAATCAAAATAAGCGGAGTGAATTGAATAATGCCTTGGAATTGTTATCATTCTGTCGAAGGTTAATGATCTAGGAAATGTGAACTGTTCAACACTATGGTTACTCTTACTATAATCGATACTAACACTTATAGTCTCATTATTAACCTCTTCAATGGTAAGAACATTAAATCCATCTGTATCTGGTAAGAAGATTTGATTAATATTAGGAGGATTGATTTGAATTGTAAATGATGAATCATTCATTGTAAACTTGGTGTGGTTTAGAAATAAGAATGCTTTCTCATTAGCGTATATACCCCATTGCAACTCCAGTACGCTCCTTTGTTCATTCATATTTAGTTTTGCATCATCCATTAATCGATATGAAACAGTATCTTTTGTTATATTAATTATTTCTGTTCCGTTATCAAAAAGGTCAAATGGTGGAAGAATAGAAATACGTTCTGAAACATCAAAACCATAACTTGGCGGCTGGTTTATTTCAAAAAGATATTTAGGAGGATTTTGAATGTCGCCGGTTTCACCAACATCCATCCACCACACCTCTAATGATTCACCCAGAGACATTACTTCAAATTCTTGTAAATAACTTCCATAGGTGGCAATTGTTGAATTAAAGCAATCTCCTTTCTCTGGTTTTTCATAAAATGCTTTATCAGGGTGGATAGGACCAATGACTTTTTCTTCACCCTTTTTCATCCCGATAATTCCCTCAGCCAACCCAGGTATTATTTTTGTAAATTGATCATGCCACGAGGAAGTATTTTCTTTCAGACTAATAAATGCAGCGAATGGAGTATTATTCGACATGTTTGAAATATCATTATACGATGAAGCAAAAATTGTTTGATTCGATGCATATCTTCCAATATAACTAATCAACACACAGTCTCCATCCTCAACTGTTATTTGTTCTACTGAACTCATCTCTTTTGGATGGGAAGCGATAATAACTGTTGCGCTTACAAGGAAGGATACCACTATAATGAATACTGAATAAATAATCTTATCTTGTACCATATTGTTTTACTAGAAAAAAATGAATATAAATATGCTCTCTCTATATTTTAAATAAAGTCAATAGCTTTGTAATTTATGTCTATTATTTGATGTAATATGTAATAAATTATATAATTAACAATAGAAAGAACACTAGAGTTGATGTTATCAATATAAGGCTGTGAATGAATCCATATTTAATGTTTCCTTCAACAAAGCTTCCAATAATAGTACCAGTGCAGATACTATCAACAATTAGGAGATCAAAAAAACGTTGTTTGAAGGTTATTAGACTCATTTTTGTTGATTCTTTCACTGCTGAGGCAGTCTCTTTTGAAAATGAGCCTCCCATAAGGGCACCGACATCAATGCCTTGTAGCTCAGGAAACATCGATATTAGAAGATAAACCACTATTGCAAGGACAATAAATCCAATGTAAATAATAGTGATCTGGGTGCTTAGTTCCCGCCGTCGCTCATCGTTAATTTTAATGAAATCATCCATGTCTTTTGCGGCACGATGAATTACTGTTGCTGGTTCACCTCCAATTTTACTTGTTTCTCCAATAATGCTTGAATACCTTCTAATCAGTATGCTATCAATTGGTTTAGCAAGTGCAATCATTACTTCATCAAAGGGACGGCCAAGTTTGATATTATCTGCGGCTCTCTTGAGATGTTTACTCAAAATGCTTGTTTCAGTTTTACTGATCTCAATTATTGCTTTAGCGGGATCTAATCCTCCACGCATGGCATCACTGACTTCAAAAAGGAATTGTGAAAAAGCTATTTCATACCGTTTCATTTTCTTTTTATCAAGTTGAGAAACAATTCCAAATGGAGTGATAGCGATTATGGTAACGATAATGAGGATGTATTGATAGATAAATGGATCAAGTTCCTCTTCAGGTGTACCGGTAGCATATGACAAAAGTAAAACTCCAATGATAAAGGAAATAAAAAATGGGATATAAATGAAAAAAACCTTTTTTTTAATGGGATGTCTAATGAAAAATTTTTTAAATGAAAAATTCCTTTGTTTTTTCAAATAAAGAATGATAATAACAAATATGATACAAAAAATCATTAGGCCAATGACCATCATCTGAATGATTTCATTAAAATCAATGGGAGGTTCTAATTTGAAATTCCATGTGTAGGTAACGGTATTTGAATCTTCAAAAGGAAAGTCATATTGTATTCTAACCTTGTATACTCCTTCTTGCTGTTTTTCTTCAAAAGTAAACGAAGCATTGTTCTCTGTGATGTTTATTTTCTCTGTTGGTATTTCTTTGTCGTTAATAAATAACCGAAATGTTTCCCTGTCAAGTTTGGATTTAGTATAATTAATAAAAATTGTGGGTTTAGCCTCTTTAATAACTTCTCCATCAGTAGGAGAAGGAACAATGCCGGGTGGTGGAAGATTCGCCGCATAC
>CAZQMI010000080.1:0-11112 GCA_964594475.1 uncultured Thermoplasmatales archaeon | reverse complement strand
ATCTATATACTTTATATAGTTATCCCAGGTTTTTTTAAATTATTTTTCATACTGGGTAGATGTAAAAATAAAAAAATAAGGCATATCAAAAGTCAAAAATCATTTCTTTACAGCAATGCATTTTTTTACAAAGGGAAGATGTATTTTCCGATCATTACCGCATCGGTTTGTTTTGAAATATATTTCATGTTATCTGCAGTGACCTGTACATCTACTTTCATGAATCCAAACCCATTGAACACCTGTGATCGAATCTGTTGAGAACACATTTTTTCAATAATTGATATGTTTCCTTGGGTGACCTCTTCAAAAAACCGATTGGTTATGTAAATTTTCCATTGAATGTTTTCTGCATCGACACAGCATTTATTGCATATCGTTGCGGTAATTCCAAGGTTGCCGGTGATATTAGCAATGATCAATTCAGGTGTTTTGCTCATGTTGATTATTTCAACCGTGGTGATATCTGTTTTGGTGACATGTACTGTATCAGTGACCTGTAGTTTCACCGTGTAATTTCCAAGATCATCATAGGTATGAGCTGGGTTTTTCTCTGTTGCAAGTGTTCCATCACCAAAATCCCATGAGTAGCGATATGGTTTCTCACCACCGGTTGCATTACTGTAGAATCGCACTGGCCATCCCACATATCCAGTGTAAGGACCATTGGCATGAATGCTGAGGGGATTGGTGATTTTTCTGCCATACACAATGATATCATCAATGTTCAGCTGTGCTCCATCGGTTCCATTGTATTGAAACCCAATGCGAATGGTTTCTTGGTCACAATAGGGCGATAGATCAATTGCATCACCAAGTGAGCTATTCAACCAGACCCAGTTATCAAATGCTTCTACCTCTTCTTCGTTCCAAAGCATCGTCCAATCAGAGGTGTTTTCTGATGCGACATAGATACTGAAATCATAGTGATCATAGGGGCGGACGCTCCAGAAATAACTCATGAACCATCTGAATTCAAGAAAGATCTCTGTATAACCCGCGATATTCACTGTTGAGGTGATCAGCCATTCATCCTGCTTGTTTTTCTCTGGGTCAAAGCAACATCTGGCGGAATGATTTCCCTGGAATGCATTGGATGTATCCAGCTGCCAGGTGTTTGCATCATTGCATATGGTCTGCTGCCAATGATGAGGGGGAAACAGGTCTGATTCAAAACTTTCATGGAGGAGGATATCGTATTTTGGGTCGATGATGATGGTTGTCTCATGTGGTAAAATATCCTGGGGTGTTTTTTCACATGATTGAGATGCAAAAAGTGTTGGTGAACAGATCATAACCGCAATCATGATTATGCAACATAATCTATTTTTTTTCACTCCCAACTGCATTAGTTACCTCCCTTACACAATATCAACATCTCTATTGTGTTATTTATATTTTTCTCAAATGTATAATATTTTATTGTATCAAAAATATCATTTCTTTTGTAAAAAAGCTCTTATGGACAATCATTCATCAGTTTTTTACACAAAACCGTTTCAAAATCCGGTGTTTCACAACTGGGGCAGACAAAGATGCCTTCCTTTGAAACCGGATGGGAGAAAAATTGTGCACAGCTTTTACATTTATAACTTGTTTTCATCTCAATAATACCTCCACCACTGTCTTTTAAGGGTGCTTTTTGTATATATAGTTTTGCTCAAAAACAGATTTTGTACACCTTTTTCAGATCTTTTTTTTGATAATCCTTGATTAAACACTGCTGTTATGGAAATGATGAAACCTTTTGCTTTTTATTGAGCCTTGGAATGAACTGTTTTGACGTTGTCAATGATATGACGTATGTGTGTCATCGAAGCACTATCATATACATATATAACATCCAGCTGAACCATTTTTTCTCCAGGAGTGGTGGCGATGAGAGTCACCTTCACATCAATCGTTGTATCCTTTTGTTCTAGGATGGGTCCGTGTGTTACTTTGACTTTCTTCCCACTTTTGAAGTCTGATTCATAACTGGGTAGAATGCTGTCACGGCCTTGTGCAGCAATAGCACCGTTGAATTCCACCACGACATCACGGTTAAGCTGGCGTTTAATCTCTGAAAGATCACATTTATTGAATGCTTCAATGTATCGATGAAAAGCCATACGAATGTTTTCTACTTTGCTGCTCTGTTGCATGTTGTTTTCCTTGGTAACAATATGTTTAGAATATAAAATACCTTCTTGACAGCTGTTTCTAATCATGTTGATATGAGCCTTACGTGATTGATTAAGATTTTTGATAGAGGTATTCACATACCTTTACAAAATTTTTTTACAAGGATCTGATATGAGCGGTGTAAAGAGATATAGTACTGAGATCACTTGGGATGGCCATCAATTAAAACAATTTTGATTCGGTCATGCATGACCATTTATGCGTTGTCTGAAGTTGTTACTTTGCTTGGTTTAATCAAGATTACAGAATTCAACAGACAACATGTTCTTTTTGGAGAGCAAAAAGATCTCTTGATCAATGGGATCGTTCATATCCAACTTTCTCTTCAATCGTTTCTGCCCCTTTTCTCTTCCCTTCAAAAAATCGAGCATGTTTACGCTGTCACCACCCGCAGGATTAGGTGATAGTGCAGGTATCATATTAATGTTTTGAAATATTTAAAAAACACCTGATACTTGGTTTCTTCTTTCAAAACAGACATTTAAATCACACAAATACAACAAAAAAATGGTTGTTGTTTGACGGGTCATCTCCCTGTATTTTCGTGTTATTTTGTCACACTGTCAATTTCACTGTAGTTGTTTATATAAGGTTAGTTAAAAAGAACATAGCTGTGCAAGAAGCTGGTCATCTGGCTTTTGGAGAGATGAGATGATGAAACCACACCACAGATGGACAAAAACGTTTCCTTCATTTCATTGTAACTGGTTACCAAAACCAGAGAGTAAACAGTTTTTTGCCACCTTCTTCCTCTGTCTTATCCTTCTTAGTTTCAGTGTGCAGGCAGATAGTACCCTTGTTAGTATCACTCCTGAGGAATCAACGCTATCGACTGATTCACAGGGATCTATTCGTCTTCAATGCAATCCCACGGAACCGGTGAAGGCATTTGAATGCGGGATTTCCTTTGATCCCACTTATATCCAGATCATCAATGTCACCGAGGGTGACTTCTTCACCGGTTACTCCACCTTTTTCAACAATGGAAGTATTGATAACACCAATGGAACCATAGAGCATATCTACGGCTTGGTGATGGGGCCGGGAAACAGCAGTGCACCTGGTGATCTGATCACTATCCATTTTCTCAGTAGTGCACAAACCGGTCAATCCCTGATTAACATCACTGGACTTGGTGTGACCAATGAAAGTCAGTACCTACCAGTGAGTTCTCAGAATGGATCCCTCATGGTGCATCAACACATCATTTTATCAAATCCACAACCGGTCCATCAAAGCACGGTGTCAACACTACAGCAGAACAGGTTGAACATCACCATTAATCATACCACCGGTGGACTGTTTGATTACCACATTACCACCAGTCCCGCTGTGGGAAACAGCTCAGCAACTGGTGTTACCAATGATAGCTTTACCGTATTGCTTTCCAGTCTTTCATTTGATACCAGTTACACCTGGATGGTTGCTGTTCAGGATCAAAGCACTGGTCTATGGACGAACCAAAGCTATCAGTTCAGCACCCCTGCTGATCCAAATCAGGATGATGACGATGACGGAGGTGGCGGTGGCGGTGGATTTCTCCCACCACCCGTTGAAGAAGAAAACACCGCACCCAGCAGACCAATGATCACCGGTCCAACTATGATTGAAACCAATACCAGTTATCAGTTCACAGTAATCAGCAGTGATGAAGATAATGATTCCATCCGTTACCTATTGCACTGGGATGATGGAAATAGTTCAACCTGGACCGCGTATGCAGCATCAAATCAAAGCATCATCTTCAATCATTCTTGGAATGATCCTGGGAATGTGAGTATTATGGTGCTGGCTCAAGATAGTAATGGTGATAATAGTTCATGGTCAACACCACATCAGATACAGATCAGTGAGAACAGATCTTCAGAACCATATCAAAACCCGGTCACCCTTGATTTTGATAGCGTTCAATTTGCTAATACCACTGTTTCCTTCTCCCTTGATATCAGTAATCTTTCCTCCTCAAATATTTCATCAATTCATTGGGATTTCAATGGTCATCATCTTGAAAACATCACCAGTCCACGGTTCAGTTTTGAAACGGCGGGTATCTATCCCGTGACGGTGACCATCATTGATTCTCTTGGAAACCAGTATCAGCATACCAGGGAGATCACGGTGACCAGCACTGCTGCATCCGTTCAACAAAGCCTTCCTGTTGAACCCTCACGGTTCATGGTTCAGCTCTTCATCGGTGGCATCAGCGTGCTCGCCGTGCTTTTTGTGTTCAAGTTCAGAGAACACATCCTGTATCTTTTCATTCGCACCGATCAACAACTCATTCAGCAGCAAAGCCAGCAATCCAGCCCAAATCTGATGGATGATTCTGCCTCCACATTATCAAGCTATGCTGCTCCGGTTCAACAGGGCCGTCCCATGAGCATGCCGGTGAGTTATGCTGAAACAAGTCCGCAAGTAACAGAAGATGAACATGATACCGCTGATCAGCCGCTGTATGGTGATTCAGACCTTGGTTTTCAAGAACCCCTTGCTGCTGAACCAGATCTAGCATCCAGCATGAATACAGCGGATTCTATTGAATCAAGTATTGATTCTCTCATCGATGACCCGGAGAAGCAACGGGATATCAAACCAGATGATTTTGGATCAGTGAACAACAAAGAAGATACTCACCCATCCATTACTCAGGATCTTCTCAATGAACTTAAAAACCGAACACAACCCGCACAGGAAAATAGATCTGTTGAATCAACCGTTCAAGAAGAAAAACCACAATCGGTAGAACATGAAATCGATCGCTTGTTCAACAAGGATTCATCACCGGATGAACACCATCATTTTGAACCAGCAATGCAAACGTCCAATATAGGAACGCATTCAGATGATGATATCATCGCTGAACTCAGAGCAGCAGAACAAGACAAAAAGATGAACATTGCATCAGATATCGGTGAGCAACAGGATTCTGAAGAAAATATGCATTTCAATGAAGATACAATCGATGCACTCCTTCATCACAATGATACCGTTGAAAAAAACTCTACTGCTCAAAAACAAGATCTTACTCTTGCGTCTCATGAAACAAAAGATCCAACCGTTGATGAAGACATCATCGCTGAACTACACAAGCAAGACCATCACCTCCCTGAAATAGATGATGATGAAGACATTCTCCCCGTTCAACCTGAAACACCTGATCCCATTGCAGCAGAACATCATAGTGATTCCATCATTGAGGAACAAAACACTTCATCATCTGATCCATTCAGATATGAAACCGATCTTGATGATCCCATAGCAACAGAACCCATCATGGAATCAACCCAAAACAACAACACTGATATTGATTCCATTGAATCCCATATCGATCACTTAGAACATAAGAAAAAAATAGCGCAAGTAGAACCAAATGATGAGTAAAAAACATTGAACTGGATACAAAACTCACGATTATTGCTTTATTTTTTTTCGTTCTCATCCTTATGGTGTTTTCTTTATCTTTTTGTAGGATATGAATGACCCTATCGCTTCATTATTGTCAGGTTTTCTTGACAAGACGTCAAAATAAAAATTTTTTTTCTTATCCGCATCAAGCAGACGAAGCATTTTAAAACCTGTTTTTATATGCCAATCAAAAGGAAAACTGTTACCATATCCTTTCAGGAGTCAAATAACTCATGCTTCAACATAAACATGTTCTCATCACTGGTGGCGCTGGATTCATCGGATCAAATCTAACTCGGGCCCTTGCCACTGATAATCAGATCACGGTTATTGATGATCTATCCACAGGTCATCAAGAAAACATCAGTGATCTCATTGAAAAAGATCAGATTCGATTTTTAAAGGGAAGTATCACTGATTATGAATTTGTTTTTGATGCCTGTGCAGATGTTGACTATGTGTTTCATCATGCAGCTCTTCCCAGTGTGCAGGAAAGCATGAAACATCCTCGCCTTACTAACCGGGTCAATGTTGATGGAACCCTCAATGTCTTAGCTGCAGCATCAGATCAACAGATCAAAAAAGTGGTGTTTGCTTCATCCAGTAGCATCTATGGGGAAACAAATCTTCTTCCTATTTCAGAGGAAAACAACCCAGATCCACTCTCACCCTATGCACTGAGCAAACTCATCGGTGAACACTATGCCCTATTATATAATTCCATTTATGATCTACCCACGGTTTGTTTACGGTATTTCAATGTCTACGGACCCCGGCAGGACCCCCATGGAGCCTATGCAGCGGTGATCCCAGCATTCATCAATAATCTAACAAAGCATAAATCACTGACTATCTATGGAGATGGCCGGCAAACCCGGGATTTCGTCTTCGTTGAAGACGTGATACAGGCCAATATCAACGCAGCGGAAACAACAGTTACCGGAGTCTACAACATTGGAAGTGGCAGTATTGTTACCATCACTGAACTAGCAGAAACACTCATTGATCTGATGGATGCAAACGTTGATATCAACTATACGGACATTCGACCTGGTGATATCAAAGACTCATACAGCACCATTTCAAAGGCAGAAAAAGACCTGGGATTTATCCCCTCATATTCACTGAAACAAGGACTACAACAAACCATTGAATGGTTCACCATGTAATTTTTCCTTATGACTGCACTATCCTATTTCTTGTTGAGAGATACCAATTATGTAAAATGATGTCTTACTTTTTCTTTTAACCCTCGGATGAACACGGTCCAATCAGGACGAAGATTCTTTGGTAAAAAAAGATTGGTTTCATTGCCGATATATCGAGCGTTTCCTTCTAGTTCATCGATTTTTTCAAGTAATGAAGTAAAAAACATCTTTTGATCTCCAGCAATATGATAATGAACGAAAAGATGCGTTAATGACTTAGATATCAGGTCATGGTCAAAAGAAAGATCAAGGCCGTAAAACAAATCGTAGATATCCTTTCCCTCAGATCTTCGATATAACGAAATAAGTTTCTGAGCAATGAGGTCTTCAAGGGAGTAAAGCATAAACATGGTTGCTTGCATTGGTACATAGAATGATTGTAGCAGTTCTTTTTGAGGTGGACGTGCTGGTGTTTTTTGATTGAGATAAAACTCAACTTGTACCCGGTCCCGTTCATTAAGCTGATTGGTATATCGACAGTCAAAGCGCATTGTTCGATGAAGCAATCGGGGAGAAGATACGGTGAATTCTTCGATGTTTCGCATGGTTTTGGTAATTTGCTTTATTTTCTCATCAAGTGAGTCTGATGATACAAAATCAAGATCGATGTCTTCTGAGAACCGTGTCTTTTTGGTTTCAACCAGATATCCTCTGTTAAAAGCCGTTCCCCCTTTCAAAATGATGGAATCATCAGCAAACAGGTTTGGTAATTGTTTTAACAGAACCGAGATACGTTCCTCTTTTGCAAGATATTTCAGCCCCAGTCCGGTTTTTACTGCGTACAATCGTAACAAATCAAGATCAATCATGGTTTTTTATCCCTCTGAACATAATGTTTTTCTCCCAATGTTATCAAGCAGTTTCCATTGTTTGATATAGGTTCCCTTTGATGACTTACTGGGTAGAAGCCGTGTTGTATTTCCAATATGGTCTTTGAATGTTTTCAGGACATAATCTGGTGGGGATATCAGGTCTTGATCTTGTAACAGTTCAAGGATGTAGCCGGATCGTTGAAACAGGGCATTTGATGCAAAACGAAGAAAATAATCAAGAAACAGATCCCAGTCAAAATCGAATTTGTTTGAAAATGCATTGATGATCTCCTGATATCCTCCGGCGTATTCTGGTTTGAAGAAACAATCAAAAAACGTTTTTTCCCTATTTGAGACATAGACGTTTTTATAAAATGTTGCACCCGTTGCCCTTCTGCCCATGCATACTGTTTTAAACACGTAGTTGCCAATTGTTTTTGTCCGGGATTTCCGTGGATGAACTAAAAAAATAGTAAATGGTTCATAGGTGGTGAGATCATAGAGTCGTAACGCTGATGAAAAACCAATATATCCTTTGTTCAGATAGGATGCTATTTGATAGGGATCTTTTATCATGGGTTTTTCTGATGCACGGTCATTGATCAGATACACTCCTCGTTTGATTGGATGAAGATATCCTTTTTTCATGAGCCCATGACAAATTTTATTGATTTTTTGAGATGAATACTGGGGGAAGAGGTCTTTAATAAAGGAATTGTCGATGATATCTGTTTTCTTCATGGTTGAAAACAAGGTTTGCTCCTCACGAGTAAGATAGTTATTTTTATTCATTTAATACTCTATAGGGGAATTATGTATATAAAAATTTCTAAGTTTTTGACACAAATGAGTACGTATTCATTTACCTCTCAATGTTAAATTAAAATCGCGCTCACTGCTCGTTTTTCACCATCAAACTCATAAAACGTGATCTGTTGAAATTGTTTATTTCTCAAAAGGAAGGTAGTTATTTTTATTCACTTAATTCTCTTTGAGGAAATTATGGGTGAAAATATTTCTAGATCATGGATGAGAAATACTACATTATTTATCTATCTAAATGATAGTTAGATTCCATTTTAACAAAGGGGATATGTTTAAATGAATCTGTTTTATTTGCTGAAATAATGAATATTTCAATCATCGGAACCGGATATGTTGGATTAGTTAGTGGAGTTTGTTTTGCTTCACTGGGTCATCATGTTATCTGTGTTGATGTTGATACAGAAAAAGTAGAACGGATCAACAAAGGTATTTCTCCGATTTTTGAAAAGGATTTAGAAACACTTCTTCAGAAACATCAGAATAATCTAGAAGCAACAACATCGTATGAACAAGCGATCCAAAACAGTGATATCACTTTCATCTGTGTGGGAACACCATCAACAAAGAATGGTGATATTGATCTTTGCTATGTTGATGAAGCTGTTACCTCCATTGCTCAGATATTGCCGCATAAACATGATTTTCATAGTGTGGTGATCAAAAGCACGGTTGTCCCTGGAACTACACAGCACCATGTGCTTCCACTATTGGAAAAAGAATCTGGGAAAAAAGTTGGACAAGATATCGGATTGGGAATGAATCCAGAGTTTCTCCGTGAAGGAGTGGCTGTTGATGATTTCCTCCATCCTGATCGAGTGGTGAATGGATCGGTTGATATACAAACTAAAAAAATGCTGAAAGAATTGTATCAGGATTTCACGTGTCCCATCATAGAAACCAGTGTCTCTGTTGCAGAGATGATCAAATACGCAAGTAACTGTTTTCTAGCTACCAAAATTAGTTTCATCAATGAAATTGGGAACTACTGTAAACACCTAGGTATTGATGTCTATGATGTTGCAGATGGCATGGGTCTTGATAAACGGATTGATCGATCATTTCTTAATGCAGGTATCGGCTGGGGTGGGAGTTGTTTTCCTAAGGATACCAAAGCAATCAAAGCCTGGGCTGATGACCATGATCTGCCCTGTGAAGTGATCAATAGTACCATCACACTTAATGATCACCAACCAGGGCAACTCATTCACATCCTCAAAAAACATATGCATCAGTTACAGGGAAAAACGATTGGAGTCCTGGGTCTATCATTCAAACCGGATACTGATGATATCCGGGAAAGCAGAAGTATTCCCTTGGTTCAACAGCTTCTCAAAGAGAAAGCAACAGTTAAAGTATATGATCCTCAGGCAATGAACGCTTTTCAACAGCTGTTTCCTGATCTTATCTATTGTACAACGGCTGAAGACGTACTAGATGCTGATGCAATTATTATTGCCACGGCCTGGGAAGAATTCGCTGAACTGAATTATTCAGGGAAACTGGTTGTGGATGGACGAAGAATGCTAAAAATCAAGGAAACCGCTGAAAGATATGAAGGAGTGTGTTGGTAAATGAAAGGGTTAATTCCAGCTGCAGGAATAGGTACAAGACTTCGACCAATTACATTAGCAATTCCCAAAGAATTAATGATGGTCGGGGATAAAGCAGTCATCGAATATGTAATCGAAGCAATGAAAGAAATTGGTATTGATGAAATTACCATTGTCGTTGGTTGGAGAAAACATGCAATACTTGATTATCTTGGATCTGGAAAAAGATTAGGTGTGAAAATATCTTATGTAGTTCAAGATGAAAGAAATGGACTTGCGAAAGCGGTTGCATCTGGAAGACATGTCATAGATGAAGAATCATTCTTAGTAGTACTTGGTGATGATTTTTTTTACCCAAAAGATTTTTTAAAAAGTATTGTAAAACATCATAATGAAAACGATGCAGATGCTACGATTGGTGTTGCATCCGTAGAAGATGTAACTAGACATGGAATAATAAAACCAGGCGATGATAATACAATTGTTGATATAATCGAAAAACCCTCTGCAGAAAAAGCACCTAGTAAATTGGGATGTATGGGTGTTTACATCTTTAAACCAGCTATTTTTAAGGCAATAGAAAAAACGAAACCTGGATATAAAAATGAATTCCAATTAACTGATTCCATTAAAATAATGATAGAAGATGGTTATAAAGTATTGTATCGAAAAATAGATGGTATCCATATTGATGTAGGAACAATTGAAGATCTAAGCAAAGCAAATCAATTTCTTCAGGAAAAACAATAGAATATTAGAAATTACGATATGAAAATATACGGAAAACAGCATATTTAATTATTGATTTATTAACAGAGTTGATAAATAGCGCTAACAGCTCGTTTTTCATCTTCAAACTCATAAAACGTGATCTGTTGAAATTTGTTGCTTCTTTCAAAGAAGCGTTTGATCATGCCATGTTGGCCCGCTCCAAATTCAAACAAAAGCATCCCTTTTGGATGAAGGAACCGGGGGGCATGTTTTATTAATTTCTTAAAGATCTTAAATCCAAATGGACCACCATCAAAAGCATATACTGGTTCATGGTTGATGATTTCCTCAGGCATTAATTGTAGTTTACTGGTGGGAATATATGGTGGATTACACATGATGATATCAGCTTTGGTG
>CAZQMI010000079.1:0-11236 GCA_964594475.1 uncultured Thermoplasmatales archaeon | reverse complement strand
TTGTTTGATTCCTTCTGTTTTTTTTTACCCTCTTCTTTTGATTCATCTTTGTACATAGCAATATCATACATCTCTGCGTATTGTTCCGCAGGGATCTTGTTCTTCAATGATTTCATCACCAATTTCTGTGGAATCTCTTCAACTTCACGGGTCTGAGGAGCACGGGCAACAAAATCGATATCAGCGGTTTGAAGGAGTTCTTTTAAAATGAGTTCTCCGCCACGATCACCATCAACAAATGCAGTAGTGATCCGTTCCTTTGTTAATTCAACTACTGTTTTAGGAACATTGGTTCCACCTACAGCAATCACATTTTTTATACCATATCGTAAAAGATTCAATACATCTCTTCGCCCTTCGACAAGAATAATGGCATCACTTTTCTCAATATTGGGACCAGCAGGACAATGATCAGGGCCATAATTGATGATTTCCTCAATTTGAACCGCCTGACGTACATTATCTGCAATGCTTTCCCCTTCCATTTTTCCTTCTTCAAGGACTTTATTTAAAAGGATCTTTGCTCGTTCAATGACTTTCTTTCTACGAGCCACGCGAACATCTTCGACTTCCTCTGCTGATATTGTTGCCTTACATGGACCAACTCGATCAATGCTTTCAAAAGCCGCAGCAAGAATAACCGTTTCAACCTTATCTAATGAGGTAGGAAGGGTAATCGTTCCAGAGCTTTTTCCATTTTTTGATTCTAATTCCACTTCGATTCTTCCAACTCGAGCAGAGCGCTGTAATTCTCGTAAATCAAGCTCATCACCAAGAAGGCCTTCCGTCTGTCCGAAAATGGCACCGACAACGTCAGATTTTTCAATGACACCATCGGCTTTGATCGTCGCCTTAATCATATATTTCGTTGTAGCTGGGTCAATTGTCATATTTTCACCTTTAACTGATTATGAAGTAATGTATTCCTGAAAAATAGCACGTATCCTTCTGCTCAACTATGTCAGAGCATAAGGGAAACCCTTTTTTTCACCCTCGCTTCCAATTATCATGAAGGGATAATCCGGCAAATGTAAATCGAATGAATGAAGGAAGTAACATATCATTAAATGTTACAGGTAGTGCCATTTTTCATCAAACACTACTCACGATTGTATAGAGCTATATTAGCCTTGCGCCATATTTAAATGTTATCCTCTTATTCTGTTCAGAAGAGAACAATATGAACAACAAAATATTCATCGGTGTCGCATGGCCCTATGCCAACGGATCTCTTCATTTGGGCCACATTGCAGGATGCTATCTTCCTGCAGATATCTTCGCCCGGTTCAATCGCCTTATCGGAAATGATGTACTCATGGTCTCCGGAAGTGATGAACATGGAACGCCAGTGACCATAACAGCAGATAAAGAAGGTACTACTCCTCAAGAAGTGGTGAATCGATACAATACCGAACAAACAGAGAATATGAAACAATTTGGTATCTCATTTGATCTGTTTACCCGAACCACCACCACAAATCATTACACTATTGTCCAAGATATCTTTAAAACACTCTATGAGAAAAATCATATCTATCCAAAGGAAGTAGAATCCTTCTATTGTCATCAATGCAATCGGTATCTACCGGACCGTTATGTGGAGGGAACATGTCCACATTGTCAAAACGAACAAGCCAGAGGAGATCAATGTGACGAATGTGGTACTCTGCTTGATCCAGATGAGCTATTATCCGTACGATGCAAAATCTGTGGTGAAATCCCAGAGATAAAAACAACAGAACACCTTTTTTTTGCATTAAATCATTTCGAAAGTTTCTTACTTAATTGGCTGAAAGAAAAGAAACATTGGAAAGCAAGTGTATTAAACTTCACTCATAATTGGTTACAGGAAGGGCTTCATGATCGAGCAATCACCCGAGATATGACTTGGGGAATACCGGTACCAATTGATGGATATGAGGATAAACGAATCTATGTCTGGTTTGATGCAGTATCTGGATATTTTACTGCTAGTATTGAATGGTCGCAACGACAAAACAAACCAGATAAGTGGAAACACTGGTGGAAGAATCCTGATGCTAAACATTATTATTTCCTTGCTAAAGATAACATCCCTTTTCATTCCATCATCTGGCCCTCAATTCTTAGGGGCTATGATGATTCCCTACAACTTCCCTATGATATCCCCGCAAATGAATATTTACGTGTCGGTGGTGAACAGTTCTCAAAAAGCAAAGGAACCGGAGTTTGGGTTCCTGATATCGTTGCTCATTATGATATAGACGCCGTTCGATACTATCTTTCTATGAACATGCCTGAAAATAAGGATGCAAATTGGGATTGGAAGGATTTTGTGATAAAAAACAATGATGAGCTGGTGGGAACCTATGGGAATTTCATCCATCGAGTGATCTCATTTACCGAAAAAAATTATGGCAGTATTCCAGAATCAGGACCTTATGATGAACTCGATGAACAAATCATTCAAGATATCAACCATACCCTTGAATCTGTTCAGCAATCATTACAGCACTGTAAATTCAAACAGGGATTAAAAGAAATAATGAGTCTTGCTAAAAAAGGGAATGTCTATTTCAATGAAAAAGAACCTTGGAAGCAAATCAAACAAGATAAAGCCAGTTGTGCTACTACACTTCACGTCTGTATCAAAATCACACAGGCATTGGCCGTTCTCCTTGCATCATATCTTCCCTTCTCATCAAATGCCCTTTGGCAGATGATCGGAAATGAAGAATCTGTTCATACTGCACATTGGAATGATGCTCTCAAACCAATTTCGGTTGGATATCAACTTAAGAAACCAAAACCATTATTTAAGAAACTTGCATTGGAAGACATCATGGAAGAAGAAGACCCTTTCTCAAAACTAGACCTTCGAGTCGCAGAGATACTTGAAGTGAAAAACCATCCCAATGCAGATAAACTGTATCTGGCTCATATCGATCTAGGAAAGATGGGAAAACGAGTCATTGTCGCCGGATTGAAAAATCATTATACCGTCGGAGAATTAACTGGTAAAAAAATTGTAGTGGTTACAAACCTTGAACCCGCTACCATAAGAGGTGTTAAATCAACTGCGATGCTTCTTGCTGCAACAGATAGCGATGGCGTTGTTTCATTACTCCATCCAAATGATGCACCGCTTGGCGCCATGGTTACTGCCAAAGATATCGAGCCAAAACCGGATCATACCCTGTCATTCAACGAATTCCAACAATTCAATATGAGCATTAATAATAGTGGTGAAGCACATTATGAAGGAAACGTGTTACGCACCGAAGCTGGTCCAGTAAAAACAGATAAAAAAATCAAAGAAGGAGCAAAAATAAAATAAAAAAAATGAGCGTGAATAAAAAAATGAGTACCATAACCGAAGTCGATCTCCCATATAAGCCATTCAAAAAAGGAAAAGTAAGAGACATTTATGATGTTGGAGAAAACCTATTGTTAATTGTCACCGATCGAATCAGTGCCTTTGACTGGGTACTTCCTGAAGCAATCCCACAGAAAGGCATTTGTTTAACCCAGATTTCAGCTTTCTGGTTTGATTATTTCAAAGACATGATTCCAAATCATCTCATCTCAGCTGATGTGAACACATTCCCTGATCAATTTCAAGCCTATGCCGATCAACTCTATGGGCGAAGTATGCTCGTAAAAAAAGCTGAAGTGCTTCCTATAGAATGTATCGTTCGTGGATATATCTCGGGATCCGCATGGAAATCCTATCAAAAAGATAATACCGTCTGTGGGATCAATCTTCCCAGTGGCATGCAGGAATCAGAGCAATTTGATGAACCATTGTTTACCCCATCAACCAAAGCAGAAACCGGACATGATGAAAATATCTCCTATGAAGAAATGAAAAAAATCATTGGAGATGAAGATGCTGAAAAACTCAAGGACCTCTCATTGAAGATCTATAAAACCGCTGCAGCATATGCACGTAATAAGGGAATCATTATCGCAGATACAAAATTTGAATTCGGAAAAATCGGTGATCAAATCATCCTTGTCGACGAACTTCTCACCCCAGATTCTAGTAGGTTCTGGCCAGCTGATGAATACGAACCAGGAAAAGGACAACCCAGTTTCGATAAACAATACGTTCGAGATTATCTGAGTACCACAGATTGGGATAAAAACTCCTCACCACCACATCTTCCTGAAGAAGTGGTAACGGGTACCCAAAAAAGATACCTCGAAGCCTATGAAATGATTACCGAAAAAAAACTCAAGATAGGCTCATTTAAAGAAGCATAATTGTTTCAGTGGTATTTGCATCAATGGTGGCAGACACATAGACTGCTGCCATGTCGTCTTTTTCTCTAATCCTTAAAATTTCGCCAGTGTTAACTGAATAGTGATCATTTGGCACGATAAACTCATGTTGAATAGTAATTGCCTTTTGTAACTTATTTTCTATAGTGATTGATGTTGATTGCTGATCGAGGATGTTAATATGATATGATGGTATCGAGTATTTTGGTTCTTGGTAATTTAATGATGTAATTGAGCCATTTTCGATGGTAACAAGACGATATCCCCAATACGCATCATCTCCAACACTACTTGACACCGTTGTCGTGGTTACATACACGGTTCCATTATCATCTGTGATATTATCATGATGCACATGACCGGCAAACACGGCATCAATACCATTTGATCGAATGAGATCAAGCATTTTTTCTTGATTCTGATAATCATTTCCAAGCAAGGATTCACTAACGGTGTTCCATAAGGGATTGTGATGTAACATCATTATTATTTGATCAGAATCCGAATGTTTTTGTAAATCGTTTTCAATCCAAGTTAGCTGTTCATCCTGGAAAGATCCTCCCCAGTTAAAAACGAGATATGAAAAACCAAGGCGAGATATTGGCGGCCAATCATATGAGTTTAAGCTCAAAAAATGAGTATTATGGTAATCAAACGAATAATACAAAGGTCCGAAATATTCTTGCCAAAATTTGAATCCATCTTGAAATGTTTGAATGTAGCCATCATGATTCCCTGGACAGAGATAGGTTGGAACATTGAAATTCTGAAGAATTTCGTAACAGGTTTGATATTCAAACGTGTATTCAAACGGATACAGCTGCCCGAAGGTAAGATCTCCAGATATGATGATAAAATCGGGATTAAGAAGATTGATTTCCTCAACTATTTTTCTGGAGGCCTTCCACCCAATTATTTGTTCTGGATTTTCAAAAAACCCTCGAATGTCTCCAATATGAAAATCAGCAATATGAATAAAAGTAAATGAGTCTGAGATATCATCTTTTATGCAAACGGAACGAGGCCTTGTGATAGAGAATTCTTTTCCATCAGTCTTTATAGTAAGAGTAAGGTTATAGAGTTCGGGAGGAGTATGAATTGGAACACTTACCATTGCATATTTTACCTTTTGATCCTCGGCGATAGAATGAATCAATAAAGGTATCGTATCAGGTAAAGAATTAAAAGATGTGGTTAATGTTGCCGTAATCTCATCAAAAGGTATCGATTCGAATTCAATGATCAAAGATTGGTCAGAATCAATGATTGCAGGTATTGATGATCTTGGATATATTATATCGATTTCTTTATCACTATTTATGTTTTGATAGTATGCTAAATATGTATCAAAAGAAACTGGTTTTGATAAAAGGATGGAATCTGAATTCATCGCTTGTAGAGGTATCATAGCTGAAAAAATAAGAATGATACATATTACAGCAATTGAAACAAGATGTATTGATTTTTTAATAATCGCCATTATGTACCAATATGAATACAATAACTTTTATAATTATCTAAGAAATATATTATGTGTGAGCATATCTTTTTTATAATTCATTGTGGACGATTCCTATTTTGCCAGGTTATACACAGCGATGTCCCTTAATCTTTCCCAAAATATCAATTCGATTGAGGAGATGACACATATCAGCTTGGTCTAATCTGTTGATTCATGAACCTAAGCAACATGGCCACATATATAGAATGAGAAGGGAATGTTTTTTTCTCGCGTGTGAGGGCAAGATATATTCAAGGTCATATGATTGAATGGTCAGAATCAATGCAAGTGTATACCATTTATATGAAACTATTGTTTCAATTATATCTTTTTTTAAATGTTATATTAGGAATTTTAAAGGATATTTATTTAAATTATCTTTATATATAATATAGGTTGAGTCCTATGAAAAATAGAATATGTGCAATATTTTTCTTTTTCATCTTTCTCATTTCAATTATAATCCCAGTAACGGGTACAATCCAACAAAACTTAACTGGAGGCAACCCAAACCAGCAAAGCCCTTTATCAAACGAACCTTACGACGGATACGTCCTCTACACTCCAGAATTCACCACTCTAACATTAATAATCAATACAAAAGGTGAAACCATGCATAGTTGGGAAAGTGAAAGCATCCAAGGTCTTCCCGTCTATCTGCTAGAAAATGGAAATCTCATCAGAGGATATTCAAGTTTTACCAATACACGGTTTATCGCAGGAGGTGTTACCGGAAGAGTGGAAATATTAGACTGGAACAATACTCAACTGTGGGATTTTTCATATTCAACAAGCCAGTACTGTCTTCATCATGACATTGAGATCTTGCCAAATGGAAACATCCTGATGACCTCCTGGAATTATAAAACAGCAGCAGAAGCAATACAGGCCGGAAGAAATCCCAATACATTACATCATCAACAGCTCTGGCCGGATTCCATCATTGAGGTTCGACCTACTGGTTCAACAAATGGCGATATCGTCTGGGAATGGCATGTCTGGGACCATCTCATCCAAGATTATGATCCAGAAAAGGATAATTATGGGATTATTGCGGATCATCCAGAACTCATCGATATCAACTCTGGTGGATGGCAACATGACATGAATCATATCAATTCAATCGATTATCATGAAGAAATGGATCAAATTCTTTTAAGTTCACATAATCAAAACGAGATTTGGATCATCGATCATAGCACAACAAGCGAAGAAGCAGCAGGACATACTGGTGGACGCTATGGGAAGGGAGGTGATCTATTGTATCGGTGGGGAAACCCTGCAGTGTATGATCATGACGATTTTAATGATCAACAATTATTTGGTCAACATGATGCACAATGGATCGAAACAGATTGTCCCGGTGAGGGAAACATCCTCATTTTCAACAACGGTCAAAATCGACCAGATGGACAATACACTTCCATTGTTGAAATTGAACCACCAATACAACAAGATGGTAGCTATAACTACCAAAATAACACCTCATTTCTCCCAGAGCTACCCTGCTGGATGTATATTGCTGATCCGCCCAACAATTTTTATGCACCAAAGATTTCAGGAGCACAGCGCTTATCCAATGGAAATACGATAATCTGTAGCGGTGATGCCGGTTATTTCTTTGAGATTGATAGTGATGGTAAAGTCATTTGGGAATATCAAAACGAGTTGCCATTCATTGGTAAGAAAAATGTATTTAAAATCAGAAAATATGACTCTGATTACACAGGATTGCTCTTTTTATCCCATCATCCAGATCAACCAAATAAACCAGAGGGTTGTTCCAATGGATACGTCGACACTATCTATCAATATTGCACAAATACTACTGATCCAAACAATGATGATCTTTATTATCTGTTTGATTGGGGAGATGGGACTGTGAGTGATTGGATCGGGCCAGTGCAGTCGGGATCATATGTCAATGCAACACATAGCTGGTCAGGAAGAGGAGTATATGAAGTTAGAGTCAAAGCAAAGGATATTAATGAATTAGAAAGTCAATGGTCAGATCCTCTATCTACACGAATGCCCAAGAACAAATCACTGCATGCTCAATCATTCATTAATTCATTTTTGACATTCTATGATGAACTTTTCTGGCGACAGAGCATATACAATAAACTCTATCAATTTCCTTGCCGTTATTTTCCTTTTCTTTTTTCTTAGAATATGGCATAAAATCACCAAATTCTCATTATTTTTTTACCCTTCTTGAATAGGTGATCGCCAATCAAGACCAATGGTTCGTAATCCAATCTTTGGTATAAGAGGAAAACCCCGTTTATGTTGACTATACCGCCACATCCCCCAAACACGAGAAACAGTCTGAATTGAGGTATTCACTTCATCTGCAATGTTTTCAAAATCCATTCTTTGCTCAAGACCTATAAGGATTTGATCAAGAAGATGATAGCTCATCTCTAGCTCTTTTTCATCGGTCTGTCCCTTCCAAAGACCCGCAGTTGGTGGTTTTTCTATCATACACTTTGGAAGATCTAAAGATCGAGCCATTTCCCATATTTGAGTCTTATAAACATCACCCAATGGCATAAAATCCACTCCTCCATCCCCATATTTCGTGAAATAACCAATCAATAACTCAGATTTGTTCGAAGTCCCACATACTAAACTTTTTGTATTATTAGCATAGGCATACAACAAGACCATTCGTAACCGAGCTTTTAAATTCGCTCTTGAGAGTTTACCCAGTGACGTTGCCGATTGATCCTCAACATTAGCAACCAATGAATTAATATCAATAGTCGTACAATCAACATCAAATTGCTTTATGAACGTATTCAAATCAGCTCTATCTTTTTTTGGGGTTGCATCATCAGGTAAAAATAAACATTTCACTGATTTTTTTCCCAATACTTGCTGGCAAAGAAGAGTCGCAACTGCAGAATCAATGCCACCAGATAGACCAATGACCACTGAATTACAATGGGCATTAGTAACATAGTTTTCAATGAACGATTTGATGATGGTCTTTGTCTCTTCAATATCAATTGATAAATCAAACGACATATGTACTCAACCTCAATGCAATAGCAAATCAGATAAAGAGTTTACGTTGATATGCTCAATGAATCTTATTTTGCAGAAATAATAAAAAACAAGGTTTTCTTACAGACAATAAGAAATGAGTGAAATTCTGTCAAGGTTAAATTATTACCCTCCCTTATCCTGGTGGCTCATTTATAGAACATACCGACATTGGTATCAATTCTTAAATCAATCCGAAAAATGGGACAAAAAAAAGATAGAGGCATATCAACTTCAAGAGCTAAATAAGATCCTTAACCATGTAAATCGACATGTTCCCTATTATCAGCAATTTTTTAAAAAGAATCAACTTAAAAATCTTCATTTAACATCTCTATCAGATTTAAAGAAAATACCAATACTAACCAAGAACCTCATCAGAAATCATCAAAAAGATTTCAAATCAACTTACTATCCATCCACAGCTTTTCAAAAAACATGTACTGGTGGAACAACTGGAGAACCACTCTCATTTTACATTGAAAAAGCACGATGGTTGGGAAAACATTTCGCGTTCAATAGAAAATACATGGAACAAGCAGGATATCACCCATCTCATAAAGTTATGTCATTTTCAGGAAAAACAAAAAAGATTCACCATTATCCGCTTCTTAGAACTCTTGAACTCTCAAGTCTACATATGAGTCAGGATGATCTTGCAGCATACATACAAAAAACTATATCTTACAAACCAGATTTCATTAATTCCTATCCATCTGCACTACTACTTTTCACTAGATATTTAAGGAGGAAAAATAAAAATCTTCCAAAAATAAAAGGGATTTTCCTACATGGAGAGACCTTGTTTGATTGGCAGAGAACCCTCTTTAAGGAAACATATAATTGCCCTGTTTTAGATCAATATGGTCATCGAGAACAAGCAGTGTTTGCAACCACCTGCAATGAAAGTAATCTCTATCATGTCTACCCACAATATGGCATCCTTGAAATCATCAATAATGACGACATTCCAATAAAAAAATCGAAAAAACATGGTGCAATAATTGCAACTAGTCTTCACAAAAGACTGTTTCCATTCATTCGATATAACACGGAAGATATTGGGGAAATTACATCTGAAAGCTGTCCCTGTGGACGAAGTTATCCACTCCTCAAAACAATCAGAGGACGAACTCAGGATTATTTGGTCACCAAACATAATGATATCATCCCATTGACCGGAACCTATCATCTCATCGCAGAATCATCATCCCAAATAACTGAATGCCAGCTTTATCAGGAAAATGAGGGAGATCTCATCATCTACTTAGTCAAAGCGGACACATGTACCGATCGGGATATACGCAACCTTAAAGCGGTTCTTGATGAAAAAATTGGATCATTATTTGAAATCTCAATCAATCTGATTGATCATATTCCAAGAACAAAACATGGAAAATACCAATATCTTATCCAAAAAATCCCGATAAAAACGAAAAATCAATAAAAAGTAAGAAAAAATGAAAAAAAAGAGAAAAAGATAGGCTTATTGAGCCTTATCGATTTCATCAACTGCTTCTGGGTTGGAAAGCGTTGAAATATCTCCAACATCCTTACCTAGTGCTTTTGATCTAATGACCCGGCGCATGATCTTTCCACTACGGGTCTTAGGCACATCTGAAACGAACCAGATCTCATCAGGTCGGGCGATCTTTCCCATTTCTTCTCCAACGTGATTACGAAGTTCCTGTTTCAACTCATCAGATGGGTCGATATTTGATCGTAACACTACATAAGCAGTGATGGATTCTCCTTTCAGATCGTGTGGTTTTCCAACAACAGCTGCCTCAGCGACTTTCTCATTGCTGACCAAAGCTGATTCGACTTCACTGTTTCCAATTCTATGTCCTGAAACGTTAAGAACATCATCAGCTCTTCCTTGAATCCAGAAATAGCCATCAGAGTCTTTTCGGGTTACATCACCAGCTAGATAAGTATCATCAAATTTGCTCCAGTAGGTATTCTTATAACGATCTGGATTTTTGTAAATACCACGAAGCATACCAGGCCATGGATGAGTAAGCACAAGATTTCCACCTGCATTTTCAATTGGTTCTCCCTGTTCATTATAGACATCAGCAGATACTCCAGGGAATGCTTTGGTTGCTGATCCTGGTTTCAATGGCGTTGGGGGTAATGGAGTAATTGCAAAGTGACCGGTTTCAGTTTGCCACCAGGTATCCATAATCTGACAGCGTTCGCCGCCAATGTGTTTATAATACCACATCCATGCTTCTGGGTTGATTGGTTCACCAACTGAGCCAAGTAATCGAAGTGAGCTTAAATCATGTTTAGCCGGCCATTCTTCTCCGAATTTCATGAATAATCGCACACTGGTTGGTGATGTATAAAGCACACTCACTTTGTATTTTTCAGTGATTTCCCACCATCGATCTGGACCTGGATGATTTGGTGCTCCTTCAT
>CAZQMI010000078.1:0-11279 GCA_964594475.1 uncultured Thermoplasmatales archaeon | reverse complement strand
TTGACTAACTACCTTTTGCTCATTAGTCAACATTTTTTGACTCGTTAGTCAGACCCAATGGAATCCGGTTGAAGTGTGAGTTTTTTTGCATACTGAAGCATTACCTGATGCCTGGATGACAATATTTCCATAGAACATGATTTCAAGAAAGAATCAAGTTTATCTTCATCATTCCAGTATACACGAAGAGCTTCAGCATGATGATTTACACAATAAGAACAATGATTCATTGATGAGACAAACACTGCGATAAACTCTTTTTCTTCTCGTGAAATGGATGATGAATTGAACATTATACTTAAGTAAAGTTTAAGATGAGCATCCAGAGTTTTCGGTAACAAACTCTGCACTTTCAGAATATTTGCACATTTCCCTCTTTTTTTGAGTATTGTTTCATAGATCTGACTGAGCTCTTCATCTGCATCAGCATCATCAATTGTTCTGATCCATGTTATTTAAATTCTCTTTATAACTGATTAGTTACTGTTTTTTTGTTGATTCTGTTAATCGGGTCACATTGCTTCTGGTAAAAAAACCATCAAAATCACCATAGCGATGAATATATTCATTCACCAGTAACGTAGAAGGGGATGGTTGGGTGAATGTCTGCTTTAAGCCATCTTCTTCCGAGCCAACAAGATCGATGAGAAATTTCATTTGATGTTGTTTCAACTGGGTAAAGGTTTCTTCAATATGTTCAGTATGAAACGCAAGATGATGAACCCGGGTTCCATAATTATGGATAAAGGTTTCTGTTGGTCCTGAGTCTTCCACATTCCTAAAAGGAATAACCCCTGAAGTAAATACCATGGCAAAATCATCAGCGGACAAACGTGCCACATTGGTAATGGAATTAAACATTTTCACGTAAATAGCAAAATCAAAATTATAGTTCGTCAACTCCATGAATTCGATGATTGCTGCATCCCGGTCTTTTGCTTTCACCCTGGTTGCCGCATGATCGAGTTGTTTGACTTGCTTTAAATACTGATGATTAGGTTTTTCAAGCGGAATGTGAATCTGTTTAGCGGTTGAAGATTGATATGATCTTCGATCTGAATGCCATTGGATAAAACCAAGAGAATTACCAGTGTATTGAGACGGGATAGTCTGTATAAAAGAAAAATCATCACCCTCAATGATCTCTTCAGTTAGAAAGTGAACCCCTCGGTTTTTTTGGATCTGAACATACTTATTTATATCTGGAGTAGTAAATAAAAAAGTTTCCAATCTGGTATTTGGTAAATGTTTAGATTTTGGATGAACATTAAACTCAAAAAATGGATTATGATCCATCTTTGCCGATTCCTTCCGAGATCGAACGAGAAATGATGCCGAACCCGATTGAGTTAACACTATGGTTTTGAATGCTTCATCTTCAAAAGATGAATGAAATGAAAGACCCGTTGATCTTAATAATTCAGAGGCAGCGACACTATGAAGATGAGATTCAGTATTAATAATCACTGCATCCAATCCTCCGACCAGCCCATCCAAACCAAGATCCTTTCTCTGCTGTTGAATACGGGGAATTTCCTTCTTTAAGAATTCATCACTGTTTTTGAAATCATAAAGATATTCCTGAGATGCATGACAGCTTGGACAGGTATCATCAATTGGGATATTATGAACCTTCATGCATTTTGCACAAATGAGCTGAGACATATGTATCATCTATTTTGGTTAAGAAACATTTATGATAGTTCCAACCTGATTTTTCAATACAACGCTGCTATAAAAGCCTTCTTCATTGTACCCGACTCCGATTCCAAAAACTATCGTTGATAACAATTGTTTCACCATCAAAGGATTCAAATGATTAATCTTGCTATTAGATAAATCGATAAGAAGGTAGTACCTTTAAGTACATGAAGTCCTATTCCACAAAGATACAAGAAAGCTTTCCATTATCTCTATAGCGGGGTGGGGTAGCCAGGAGATCCCGACGGGCCCATAACCCGTAGATCAGTGGTTCGAATCCACTCCCCGCTATCAACCAAACCTTTTAAAAAACGATGATCAAATACTTTTCCTCATGACAGCCACTCCAACACGTTTCTGGGAGATTGATACCTACCGTGGTGTGGCCATTATTTTAATGATCATTTATCATGTTCTCTTTGATTTAACATATCTAAACATTTATCAGATTAATCTTCATCAGTTTGCATTTAGACTGTATTTATATCCCATCGGAACCTCGTTTCTCTTATTGGTTGGGATATCTCTTACCCTAAGTTATTCACGCCATCAAGATGATATGGTACAATCGGAACAGTTTAAAAGAATTGTATTTAGAGGACTGAAAATCTTTTCATTTGGCATGCTAATCACTGTTACAACCTGGTTTCTAATTGGGGATGGATTCATTGTTTTTGGGGTTCTTCATTGTATCGGTTTAAGTATTATTCTTTCCTATCCGTTTCTAAGATATCAGCGCCCTGTTCCCATTGTCATCCTTGGATTACTCATCGTGATACTCGGAATCATCCTACGCTTTTTTGTTTTTGATTTCAGTTATCTTCTCTGGCTTGGGTTCATACCAAGAAGCTTCTATACACTTGATTATTTTCCACTGTTTCCCTGGTTTGGTGTGATTCTTATCGGAATAAGCCTTGGGAAACAGTTCTATAAAAACAGGAAGCGGCGATTTCATATCAATGACTATTCACATCTTCCACCAGTCAGATTTCTGAGCAATCTCGGAAAACATTCTCTTCTCATCTATCTTTTACATCAACCGATTATACTTGCTATACTCGTGCTGATTGCATAAATCAACATCTGTGTCTGAATAAAAGGTTAATAGCTCAACTGAATGGAGGGAACTCTTATTCCAGATCCTTTTTTTATGTGGCCGACTTTTTTTACCTTCATTTCTGATTTTTTTGAAAGAATGTCAAAGGCATCATCTGCATCCTCTTTAGAAACGATGACGGCAAAACCCATTCCCATGTTAAAGGTTTTAAACATCTCAACATCCTCAATATCACCTTGCTTACTTAAAAATGAGAAGATAGCATGTGGTTTAAAAATATCTGTTAATTCAAAAGAGACTTTTGTATTCAACCTTATCAGATTCTTTAATCCTCCACCCGTGATATGGGAAAGACCATGCACAGGAACGGATTTTATTAACGATAGTATCTCATTTACATAGATTCTGGTGGGCTCAAGAAGAACCTCACCAATTGTTTTTCCGGGATATAGATCATCTGGGAATTCATCCATAATGGAATAAGGCGATTGTAGAATCACCTTTCTGGCCAACGTGTATCCATTTGAATGCAATCCGCTGCTTTCAATTCCCAAGAGGACATCTCCTTCAGTGATTGATTCTCCAGTGATGATACTGTCCTTTTTCACATATGAAAGACAGGTTCCCGCAAGATCAAATCCGTTGATTAATTCAGGTAAAGACGCGGTTTCACCACCAATAATAGAAATATTCGATTGCATTGCTGCGGTGTGCAAACCTTTACCGATCTCCCTTGTAATATGGGGATCTGGATCATCAATTGCTAAATAATCAACGAATGCCAAAGGTTCAGCACCCATACAAATAGCGTCATTTACATTCATCGCCACACAGTCAATACCAACCGTATCCCATTTTTTCAACGCCGATGCGATTAACACTTTGCTTCCCACACCATCAGTACATAACACTAATGCAATGTCACCAAATTCAATCATTCCAGCGTAATGACCTCCCAGTGGCTTTCCGATTCCTTTCCGAGTTGAACTCATCTGAGAGATAAGTTCCTTTATTGCTTCTTCTTCTTTCTTTATATCTACACCGCTTTCAGCATATGTCATTTTCTTCAAGAAAACCACCTGATTATCCTTGCCGAAAAGGAAACATACAGGACATGATAAAGTTTTTGAATAGTAAAAATTTGAAAGTACAGAATTTCATTTTTACATAAGCAATCATACTCTTTTAATGCCGTATTCAACTAGACAAATCGAAAAACGCACAAGCAACAGAGTTTATATCTGATGTATCGATTGAAGACTGATAGAAGATGAAAACAATGGAAGATATCGGTGAACGAAAAGCCATTGATGAAATCAAAACGCTTTTCTCAGATTCTCATCTACCTATTGATATCGGTGATGATTGTGGTGTCTTTCAGCTTCATGATCTCTATATTCTAGTCAGTACTGACATGATCACGGAACACACTCATATTCCGTCCCAAATGAGTCCTTGGGATATCGGATGGTTCATCGTTGCCATTAATCTCAGTGATATCGCCGCGAAGGGAGGCATTCCTAAGGGGATAGTATTATCGTGTGGACTACCCAAGACCTACCAGTTATCTGATCTCATCAAGTTTATGAAGGGTGTCAAAGCATGTACACAAGAATATAAAACACCATTACTTGGTGGTGATACAAAGGAAAATCATCATTTAACCATATCTGGAACAGCAATCGGGACTGTTTCCCCACAGGAATTCATGAGTAGGAAAGGTGCAATGGTGAATGATATCGTTATGGTAACCGGAACAATAGGAAAAGCAGCTGCAGGGTACCAAGACCTCATCTCAAAGCATGATTCTATCTTACATTCTAATCCTCTGATTCATCCACTTCCCCGTCTGGATGCCGGATTAATGCTTGCATCAACGAAGAAAATACATTGTTGTATGGATTTATCGGATGGACTATCCTCTTCCCTTTACCAGCTGGCAGAGCTCAACGGTGTGGGATTTGAAATCACAGAGGAAGACCTACCGATATCATCATTACTTTCTGATGTTACAGCTGATCAATCAGCGCAAGAAACCATCGAAAAAGTTCTTCATTTCGGAGGAGACTACGAATTACTTTTTACCCTTGAAGAAAACGATTTTGAAGAAGTTCACCATCTCTTACACTCTCATCATATGGTTGTCACGCCAATCGGAAAAGTTACAAAAAAACAAAAAATCACACTGAACACTTCCTCTGAACAAAAGATCATTTCAAACAAAGGATATGAACATTTCAAAACACATACCACTTCCCATGGTCAGTGACACTTCTATCTGCTTTTGATATGGGGGTGAGCTGTTAAGAAACGTTTTTAAATAATAAGATATAAAATAAAAATAGGTATGATAAAAAAACCAGTCATCCTTATCTTTCTTCTCTTCCTGGTTACTGCATCCTTTTCCGGATGTTTAGATGACAATGGCCCTCAAAATAAGCTGCCTCATGTCATCATTGAGTTTCCCTCCAATAATACTACTGTTTCAAGTATCGTCAAAATCATCGGAACCGCTTTTGACCCTGATAAAAATGATGTTATACAACGTGTTGAAATCAAAATCAACGGCAGTGATTGGTTAGCTGCAGAGGGAACTACTGAATGGAGCTATGACTGGGTAACCTATAAGAATCATGATGGAGAAACACCGATTTCTGTGCGGGCATGGGATGGAACTGATTATTCTGAATTGGTTCAAATCAAGGTCAACGTTCATAATCCTGAAATTGAGGAAACCCAAGCACACAAATGGGCAGTTTTTATCATTGCTGCAAATTATCCTGAGAAAAATGAAACAAAATTGGGTAATGGGGGCCTGTATCTTGCTGAAGAAATGGCTTCCTATTTCGTGGAAACATATGATTTTTCAACAAACAACATCTATATTCTTTTTGATGATGGATGGATCCGTCAAGACAATGGTTATGGGAAACGCATCGAAACACTACAGCAGCGCACTCATAAATATGATTTTCATTATGGAGGAGCGACTGAGGCAAATGTAGAAACCGTGCTACGTCATGTGGTTGAAGAAGCAAACGATTACACAGATAGCGAGGTTTTCCTCTGGTTTGCAGGTCACGGATGGGGTGATGCAAACAATGAGTTGACCGGTGGGAAGGTCCTTGAGCGAAGTGCCATCATACTTTGGGATGAACTCTTAACGGATCGAGAGCTTGGTGATATTTTATACAGTCTTCGAGCGGAAAAAACAAGTGTGATCGTTGATGCTTGCTATAGCGGAGGCTTTGCGGAAAAAACCATTGCAGATCTATCTACTTTTTTCCTTCTTAACTCACGCATTCCCGGTGCTGGTCGCGTGGTGATATCAGGTGCAAGTAAATTCAGATCGGGGTATGCCAGTACCACACGAGGCCCCCTGTTTTCATTGCTATGGTTTGAGGGACTTAAAACAGGACAAGCAGATGGTTTCAGACCAGGTTTTCGATCCATTGGAAAACCACCCCTACTCGGATTTATAAAAAATGGAAAAGTCTCAGTCGAGGAAGCATTCTATTATGCACGTTATGTACTGAGAACTGATGAAACGTTTGAAGACTATAAATACATGGAACCGCAGATCAATGATCAGTATCCACACCGGGGAGTACTTCGGAGTAAAGGGGACCTTGAACTTTGAACAACTGCTTCAATTGAACAGATCTATTAAAAGAATTAAAAACCTATGAATAAAAACATCTTTTAATATAATATATGAAAAATTTAATAAATGAGGCTTGTATTATTTACTAATGAAGGTACTGTCTCTCCCAATCTATGAAAAAATTTATTAAAGGGGGAACAATACTTATAATATTAGAAAAATAAAAATGACTCATATTAATATAGGTGTTATTTATGAATTTGAAGAAAAATGATAAAATCATTCTAATTGTAGGCGTCGTCATTCTTATCGTTGCAGGTGTAGGCATTGCGTTATACTCCGCTCCAGAAAGTGATGAAGACGTGGGAGAGCCTACCGATGAAAAAACACAGTACACCTATTCATGGGAGGAAATGAAGGGGAAAACAGTAATTGGTGAAAACCTCTTTGCTGGAAAAGATTCACCATGGCAGGATACGGTTACCATCACCTCAGAATCAAACACCATTCTTACCAATATCGAATTCAACATTGTTTGGAGTGATGATTCCACCTATGGATTGCTGGTCAAACGAGGAGAAGACACACTCTCAGGAACAATCTCCTTGGAGGAGGAGGACTCTGAGGAAGCGATAACGGTTTCTACCACCGGAAGCGGTAATCATTCTTATTTCTTTAATGTGAACACACGACCAGAGGATGGTAGTGTTCCCGCAGAAGATAGTACAGAGGCAAGAACCAAAATTAATGCTATGACCAAAAATATGAATGATGCCTCTTTTGATGTGAGAGTCAGCGTTCAAACCGGAGAAAAATTCTGGCATATCCTTCATCTACTCAAGGTCATCAGAGAAAAGGGAAATAACTTCGAACTCACCGCTACCTATACCTATTATGAATACACCCTTGATGAAACCGATGATTCCCCCGATGATGACGATAATGGATCAGATAACAATAAAACCACTGGATCATCATTCAATCATCACGTTGGAGAGTTCTACGTGAACTTAGGCTACGGTCGAGGGATGATTTAAAAGAACCTGCATTCAGCATTCAAACCATCATTTTTTCTTTTACTTTTTCTATGGGCCTGATTCATAATTCATTTACTCTTTGTTATGTGAAATTCAAAAACTGTCTTTTAGAAAGATTTATACCCTATCGATAACTTATTTACCTATGTCAAATAAAAAAATACTAATTATATGTTTTTCATTTCATCATGGAAACACTCTAAAAATTGCGAAAGTTATTGCAAAACAATTAGATGCCATAATTAAAAAACCTACAGAAATTAAACCAGAAGAAATAAAGAAGTATGACATCATAGGTTTTGGTTCAGGCATTGATAGTGACAGACACTATAAACCAATTTATAATTTGATTGATAAATTACCGAATCAAAATGGTAAAAAAACATTTTCATTTTGTACATCTGGTACACCAATAAAGTTTTTAGGAAAAAAATTCTTTTACAATTATACTAAAAAATGTATTGATGTTCTGGAAAAGAAATTAAAAGAAAAAAAATTTACAATCATTGGAGCATTTAGTTGTCCAGGATTTAATACTAACTTATTTCTTAAATATATTGGCGGAACAAATAAATATAGGCCAAATGAAGAGGATTTAAAAAACGCAAAAGATTTTGCATTGAAGATAAAAGATAGTTTTTGAATTGCGTATAAAAAAGAAATAATGAATTATGAATCAGCCCTTTTTCTATATCTTAAACCGAAGCAGTGCAGCGATTCCGCCAAGACCCTGTAGTTTTTTGCCCGCATCATGCATGGTGTTAATGATGGTGAAATCACTTTGATTCTCATGAGCAAGTTGCACCAGGGCATCACCTTGATCCGATCGCACCTCTTCATCGGTGATAAGCAAACGATCAACTGCTCCGTTCTGCAAGGCATATCTTACCTGCTCAGCTCCATAGTTTGCCAGTTCGTTCTTTTTTATTTCCTGGAATAATTGATCGATGAGTTTTGTTTCAAAGACTACTCTGTTTTCCTTTGCGATATGTTCTACCACTCCGGATTTCATGGCCTCATGAATGCCGTTCATCCCTGCATTTCCTGCTGGATGAATAAGGCACTGATCAAAAAGATCTGGATATCGCTCTTTTCCAAAAGAAGCGAAATGATCCTTGGTAAATCCAGGACCCACGATGACCAGTGGAGCATCTGGTTGTTTATGGGTTTTGATCAAAGAAACAATGTCTCCAAAATATTCCTTTTCCTTGTTTTCAGATTGATACTGCTTCCCCGAATGATGAGAATCAATATCAGCAATCCACTGCACTCCACTCTGTCGAAGAAGAGCAATGGTTGCCTGCTCCTCATCAAGAGAAACGAAAAGCACTAATGTCTGCTTCCGTTGATCAACTGCTTCCTTTATTCGTTTAAGATGATGCTGCTTCCAATCTTCTTTGATGATGGTAATTTTATCCTGATTATCAGCGGTCACATTCAAGGTATGATGCGATCCCAGATCCTGTGGACCCTCCTCGATGATTCCATGAATACGTAATCTATCGGAAAACTCATGGAATTTCACCTCCTCCACTCGAATGCCCAGTTTCATTCGTTTCTTTGCTGATTTCTTGGTTCGTATCTTATCAGTGGCTTGATCATCCGTTCGAAAGGAAATCATCTGAATGAGATCACCTTTTTCAATAATATTAGATAAATGCCAGATATCGTCAAGGGTTTCTGGCATCAATTTGATAGTATTATGATGTGCATCCTGTAGCAGAACCTTCATTGGGTATCTCTCTCCTCGTTTGTACTTTTATTCAGTTGTTTCGCAGTAATACTTACACCACCGGGTGGGAGTACCTTTTGTATCTCATCAGTTGCAACTGCAAGGATTTCAGCGATTTGATGTGCCGCTTGATTTTTATCGATTTTCCCAGGGATGATGAGAACCCATGAGCTACACCACTGTTTCACTGCTGAAGGCGGACCGCCCATGATTTTTTCGACACCATCAATAGTTGTCCTTCCTATGGCTAGTTCCAATTTGCAATGACAATAATGTCTGCTTCCCCGGATGATAAAGGCTCCACGGGGAACAAACTCTCCGCTCTGCGGTGTTTTGCTCACCTGATTCGGAAGCACCCAATAGGCTTGAGCTTCCGTGAATTGCTTCCAAGCTTTGGAATAGCATGCAGAAAACACACACGCTTCCTTCAATGTTTGCTCAGTGATCTCAATGGAGTTATCATGAATATCTCTGTTTTTTATAATGCAGCTGGGTGCGCCATGAACATCTGCATGGGCATAGCGATCATTTTTCTCTAAATGCTTCTTTACTACTTGATCATTTGTTTTGGCATCCTTTCCACCGATGATGATGTTGCCATTGCTTGATAGACACCATCGATAGGATTCAAACCAAAATGATTTTTTTGGTTGTTCTTTAAACTGAATGGGTGCAACTTGTTCGTTTTCATCCTTTTTCATCAAGGATTTCATTTTTTGGTTTGTGATGATAACTGCTTCCTTGGCACCTTGTTGTTTTTGTTTATATTTTTTACTCATTTTATACGCATGTTCAGCATTTTCTGCCACTGATTTCCTAAAATCCAGTTGAACATCAACCTGATTCTTTTCATTCAACGTCTTCAATGTTACAATCAATGTGTTTGATTGTGGATCAAATCTCTTAATCAGCGGATGATTATTTATTTCTTGGATAAAGGCTTTTTTTTCCTTATGTTGTAATCCCTGTTGAATTTCAAGTAATAGTTCCTCGATTTCTTTGAAATGAAGATAGATTAATTCACCCTCCATCTGCTTTTGATGAATGGACTGTTCATATTCTTGAATTGCTTTTTCCTGCTGTGATTGACGTCGTTTCAATTTTTGAATTTTTTGAGAGGAAGCAGATTGCTGGGTTTGCACCATTTCTTTGGAAGCAATGATTTCTGATTCTAAACCTTGAATCATCTGAGCTGTTTTTTCATATGTCAAATAATCAGGATAACTAATGAATTCAAAAGGAAGTACATCAATGATTTCTTGATTCTTCTTTACCACAACCGGTGAAAAATCATTCAATTTAAAACGATTTATCAACGCTGAAAACACTTCAAAAACTTGTTCTAATCCCTCTTTTGAAAGCGTAGAAATCATCTGGTTTTTATCAATATTGGCTTGACTGCATATCTCCTCAGCATATATTCCACCCATATTCAATTGCGATGCAAGGGTGCGGACAATATCTGCATTGCTTGACAAAAGAATGTCCATAAAAGAATCCTTGGAAAGATGAAATGGATTCACCTGTGCAGGAGGTGGTTTATATTCTTCTTTTGATTTAATCGATCGATGCGCCCAACGCTCCCTGTTAAATGGGGTTATTATACAATCATTTTCACCAAGCAGAATTATGTTTCCCTGAGAAAAAAGCTCCAAAACCAGTTTATAGGTCGTATCCTTTTTTTGAAAGGCAATGAATATGATTCGATCGAATTCATGTTGATCAACCGATGCAATAACTGCATTTGAAAGATATTTTCTTAAGGTCATCGCAAAGGTCGATGGTTTCATTGGTGTCACTATGTTCTTCTCAGTTCTACAGATGAACTCACCATTTCTGACAAAAATCGCCTCCTTTTTCTTTGATTGTCTATTTCTTATTTTAACAAGTATGTCTTCAGATGATAGTTGATAGGTTTTATCAACGTAGCTTCCAATGAGATCCTGTAATTCCGCTGTGAGAACATAGATGTCAAATGCAGATAGTTTTCGGTTCATCCTTTACGAGATGAAAAAGGTTGTATTATTTAAAAGTCCTGGCTTTTTCGCGCCATCTTCTCAATGAGTAACATATTTTTAAATCGGAGCCTTGTCATTGCTTGATCTATAGAACAAAAAAATGGCAGAAAAGCCAGCAGGGGGTGACGCC
>CAZQMI010000077.1:0-11341 GCA_964594475.1 uncultured Thermoplasmatales archaeon | reverse complement strand
AATACCGCTTTTTTGGAACTGATAATAAAAAAAATAAAAAATGGAAGATTAAAAAATTGAAACCATTATTTTAAAATCTTCTTTTGGATCTCTTGTTTCGATAGCAATCACGACAATATACAGGTCTTTCGCCATCTGGTTTGAATGGAACTTCACATTCATTACCACATTCTGCACAGGTTGCTTTGTGCATTTCTCTATCTTCGTTATACATATTTCTATTTCCAATATTCTTCTTCGTAAAGGATTCGAAATCCTAAACTATGCAGGGGCAGATATGTTTATGATTTATATTATTTCTCTTTTTATTGGTTTGATTTTCCTCTGTTTGTGCTCACCAGAACAATGGCAGATATATAATAAAACCAAAAAAAAGATGGATTTGCATGAATTTTGCTTGTAATTCATGCTTAATAAATGACTATTTCATCTGAATTAGATTTCACCAGAAATGATCTTTTGTTTCAATTCGTTCCATTCATTCATGGATAGTTGGCATTTGTTTCCTTCTTCTCCAATTGTGACCATATCATTGCCAACATCAACACTTGGGCAACATCCTTTTTCTCCACATAGATATATTTTCATCTTTACTCATCTCCTTTAAATTCAATTAATACATAACAATTGTGAATTATTTGAGTTTTTCGGTCTAACTTAATAAAACCCAAGCGCTCATAAATAATATTATTTGAACTGATTTTGTATTGTTAGATCAAATAATAGGTTGCTATCACTACAATTATAAGACTAGGCAGAAGATTGATACTTTTTATTTTCTTGATATCTAATATTGAAATGCCCAACCCCAGCAGAATGATGCCGCCGACAGCGGTCATCTCATCAATCATCACATCTGTAAAAAATGATTGCATGTTGGCAGCAAACAAGGTTAATCCACCCTGAAATAGCACTAACGGGATAAAAGAAAATAATACTCCTACTCCAATGGTTGCAGCTAATGCAATAGAGGAAAATCCATCCAAAATCGATTTTGCTGCAAAGAGGTGAAAGGTGCCCTGAATTCCTTCTTCAAAAGCACCAAGAATGGTCATCGATCCCATACAATACAATAAGAAAGCGGTAATGAATCCTTCTGAGAACCTGTTATTTGATGTTTTAATCTTTTTTTTTAACCAGTCGCCAAATAAATGAAGTCTTTTATCAAGATCAATGATTTCCCCGATTACCCCTCCACTTACGATACTCGCAATTATTATTACCAGATGAGACGTCTTCATCGCCATCATAATGCCAAGGGCAAGGGTGAACAATCCCACTCCATGAAGTGCAGTGTTCATTATTCGTTCAGGAAGCTTCCGATGGATCAACAGCCCAATCAAGCTTCCGCATATTACCGCACCAGCATTAAGTAGCGTACCTAACATCAACTAACGCAATTCAATAGAACATAAAAAAACTTTTCAAATGTATATATGAGCTAAAGAAACTTATACAATCGCTAACTCAAAAAATCCAATGATGAAATCATCATTCAAAATACCATGATAATCCTGTGAAATAATCATTGTTTTTTCCATTGGATATCTCTTTAATTGGAACGGATTAAGATACAATCCAATCATAGTTTCCGAAGTAATCATGCTTAATTGATCATTGACACGTTTTATCTGATTGGTCCTTCCCATCAGAAGTACAGGAGTCAACACGGTTTCAACAGATGAACTTACTTTCATCAACCATCCATCACCCTCTGCCTCACCTGCCATCACATACATATTATCATTTGACTCAGTAATCGCAAATCCCTTTTCTGCAGATGCTCCGCCATAGGTCTGATTCCATTTTTCAACACCGTTCTCATCTGTTTTTATCATCCAGGCATCTGATTCTTCTGATCCAAAAGAAAAAGTGTAACCGGTTATAATGAATCCTTGATCACTGGTTGGAAAGAGTTGATATCCCTCATCAAATGACGATCCTCCAAATGAGGTATTCCACTCTTCATTTCCATCTTGATCGACCTTCATGATCCAAACATCATAATTACCCGAACCAAATGAGTTCGTTACCCCTGTAAGCATTATACTATCTTGTACCGAATAAATTGAACGGAAAAAATCAGTTTTTGATCCACCATATGTTTTCATCCATTCAAGATGTCCTCTAGGATCTGTTTTAAGAAGAAAACCATCCATATCAAAAGTATCTGAAATCACTTGACCTGTAATCAAAAACCCACCATCCTCTGATTGAACAAGGGATAGTCCGCTGAGAAAAGAGCAGTCAACTTGGCATCCAAAGGAATAATTCCATACCATATTCCCCATGTTATCAAAATTTAAAAGAAAACAATCAGTTCCCTCGGATCGATCAGTAGAACCAGTAAGAACATATCCTCCATCATTTAAGGCAATAATATCAGATCCTGAATCACTTCCTCCGCTATCATAGGTTCGATTCCAAACAATGGCCCCATTTTGATCTGTTTTAATAACGCAGGCATCCAAACTTGAAGTCTTTGAAGAAAAAAGTTCCCCTACAACAATAAATCCCCCGTCTGCTAACTGAATCACTGCTGCTCCCTTATCATGAGACATGCCACCAAAAGATGTATTCCACTCTTCTATTCCATCATCATCTGTTTTCACCAACCAGATATCTTCTTTACCATTACTGAATGAATAGGTGTATCCTGCAAAGATATAACCCTGGTCATTGGTTTGTTCTAATGATACGAAACCATCCGGAGGGGAACCACCAAAAGTCCTATTCCACTGTTCAAGAGGTGGAATGGTAGTTTTTTTTGCATCTTGGCCTAGTTTATCAAAATAAACCGAGTGATCAGATATTATCACTGGGCCAGATACTCCGATGAATAGAATAATAATTATTAAAACACAGACTACTCTTGAATAAGAAACTAACGGGTGCATGAATAGAACCAATCTATATACTATAATTTAGGCGTTATAAAAGTTTGCTTTATCAAATCTTATAAATTTAACAGATAGATAATTTCTATAAATTAGTGATTATTCGTAAAAAAATAATTTTTATTTTTATCCATCTGATTTTCAAAAGTTGTCTAAACTGATTTTTCTCAAAGCGTAAAAACTATTAAGAATGAGTAATAATATAAATATACTAATAATATATGTTTTAAGGGAGAATGTTCAAGTGATCAGAAATAAACAAATCATTCAACTCTTTTCTCTATTCGTTTTTCTTCTTCTTGTTTTTCCATCACTTACCAGTGGAGAAACTAAATCAATCGAATCCAACTCCTCCAAGCAGCTAACAACACAAAGTCAGGTTACACTTTCAAGAATAATCCTTCATGAACAAAATGATTATCTCTCACTTATAATCCCTAATTCAACATCATTTCTTTCAGAACCTGGAAAACCAATGATTCCAATCATCAAAAAAACATATCATTTTCCCATTGGAACAACTATTCAAAATATTACCTGCTCCTTTTCTAACAAAACCCTGACTCCAATCGATAAAAAAATTCACCCTTCACCTAATTCTTTATCTAAAACAGGAAATGATTACCATCAAGCGTCTCTCAATGAAAAGAAAATCATTGAGAACACCGATGTCTATACCAGTTCAACACCATATCCAAACAAGCCATTTGATTATCAGATAACCTGCGGATTAGAAAACGGGCGACGCATGCTGACCATCACTCTTCATTGTTATCCCATTCGATACCAACCCAAATCAAATCTTCTCACTCATTTCTCTGATATCAAGATTGATATCTCATATATACTCCCACAGCAGATCAAACCAATCTCAGAAACTTTTGATATGGTCATCATTACCCCCCAGCGATTCAAATCACTGCTCACACCACTTGTAAACCATAAAAATGAATATGGAATTCGAACCACTATTAAAACCCTTGAATCCATATATCAGGAAGCAGATCAGGAAATGTATGATGAACTAGGAAGAGATGAACCAGAGAAAATCAAATATTTCATCAAACACGCCATCGAACAATGGAATATTAGCTATGTTCTTCTTGTAGGGGGACATAAAAACCAATTATTAGACTGGCATCTGCCACCTCGTTATTCAAACCTTCATGATAGAGATTTCTGGAATGATACTTACGTAACTGATCTCTACTATGCCGATATTTATAAATTCAATGAATCAACACAGCAAATTGAATTTGATGATTGGGATAGCAATCAAAATGATGTGATTGCTGAATGGACGTGGTTTTATGAAAATGGGTGGTGGTATAATCAAGATAAAAAAGATGTTTTCGATCTTTCTCCAGATGTCTATATCGGACGATTAGCATGTCGGAATCCATTCGAGGTTAGATCAGTTGTACAAAAGATCATCCATTATGAACAACCACAGAAGGATACTGAATGGTTCAATCACATCATTCTTGCCGGAGGAGACACCTTCCCCTATAATGATGGAGCATGCGAAGGAGAGGTTGAAACCGACCTTGCAGCAAGCTACCTTGAACCACTAGGTTTTACCTCAACACCTCTCTGGACTACAATGGGGACATTAACTGGACCTAGAGATGTCATCAACTCCCTAAGAGAGGGAGCGGGCTTTGTTTATTTTGCAGGGCATGGAACACCACTTGAATGGTGCACCCATCCAGAAAAAGATCGACGCACTTGGATTGACGTTTATTCGTTTCAACTACAACATCTCTTCAACAAGGACCATCTTCCCATCTGCATTGTCGGCGGATGTCATAACAGCCAATTTGATGTCTCTCTTTCAAATATCATCAAAGGAACCAGAGAGAATGGTCTTGACTATTTCTTTTGGCATACCGGCATCGATTGTTTTCAGAAATGGACATGGGTTCCTGAAAGCTGGAGTTGGAATCTGGTTTCACAAAAAAACGATGGATTCATCGCTGCCATTGGAAATACCGGTATCGGATGGGGAGTACCCGGTGAACACTGTGTTGATTACAATGAAGGATATATTAACACACAATTCTTCCAGGTCTATGCAGAACTATCCCAACAGGGACATGATTATCTTGGCATGATCCATGGTGAAACCATCAATGACTACATCGAAGAATTCCGACCAAACAATGATCCCATTGATCGAAAAACCATTGAACAATGGGTGCTGCTAGGAGATCCCAGTCTGAAAATCGGTGGATACATCGAATCCAATTAATTAATAATACTAGTTCACAAACATGTTCTTTGTCATAAAGAAAATTTTAAATCACATTATTTCCTTTTCTTTTTATGGAGAAATCATCAATGATGATTGGAGGGAATATGATTTCATTTCCACGACATTCTCTTCATTTTTTTGTACATATATCATTTTTGATTCCGTTATTGATGATATCATAGATGTAGAAAAAGAGAATAAATCAAAACAATAGGAATGTTCACATGCACAAGGTGGAAGGAATAACTCCAAAAGATGATGCATTTCATGGATCGAAGCGATTATCCGCTGAATGGTGGTATTTTGATGGTGTCTTTTCAGATGAATATAGTTTTCACATAGGGATCAGAACCTTTTCCCGTAAAAAAAAGGGAAGAGCTATTCTTTTTTTTGAATTATACAAACAAGATACCATTATTTTTGAAAAGAAAAAACGATATCGATTCAAAGACCTTCAAATCTCAAAAGAGTTTCCCTCAGTTCATATACAACAACAACCCATTATGGAACTTGATGAAAAAGAATATGAAAAAAACAATAAATGGACCTATCATGTAACTTTTACCATTGACAACTGCTCAGCAGATCTAACATTTTCATCATTAACAGAAGGATTCAAAGTTGAAACAAAAAAAGAAAGCTGGACAGTTGCCGTACCAAAAGCAACCGTACAAGGAACCATTACATATCCGAAAGAAACACTTTCCGTTAATGGTATAGGCTATCATGATCATAATTGGAACTATACTCTCTCCACAGCAATAACCTATGGGAAAGGTTGGTACTGGGGAAAAATAAAAGGAAAACGATACAACATCGTCTGGGCAAATGTACTCAAACGATCGGGATTCCAAGATCTTCTTGCCATCGTCAATGTGGATAATAATGGGTTTTTCCCCATCGATCCTGCTAAGATTAAGTTTATTACAAGTCGGTTCACTCGTTATCGACATCGAAAGATTCCATCATCATTCACCCTCAGCTTCAACGATACCATTAAACAAAAAAAGATAATGGCAACTATTCACATGGATGTTGACCACATCCATTACAGCAAAGTCCTGCTTGCCTCTTATTGGAGATATCATGTTAAGGTCAAAGGAGAAATACGTATCGATGATTCGGTTGAATCAATCGATGATCTTCAAATCATGGAATACCTAAGCATGATCTAATTTTTTTTAGAATGTTTTTGGTTTCCTCCAACTATCTTTATAGAGTAGATAATTGAAAAGGATAAACCAAAGAATAGGAAAGAAAATTAAAAAGAGAAACCAAAAAATCCCGGTTGTGTTCACAATGATCATAGGAACTAGTAGATAACCAAACAATTCATGGTTCCTATTAATATATTTGATTTTTTTACGATCAAACACAGTCATTGTCAGCATTCGAATACTAGTTGATAATAATCCGATCAATAGAAAAATGACTGCGATAAGCTGAAGAATATGATATGATCGATCGATCCATGCATACAACACAATCGTTGATATAATGGTTACACTTTCAAAAACCAATACAATAAGCTTAAACTTCCAAGGAATATACAGATTTTTATTTGCTTTCACCCCCAGATAGACTGCAAGTGTCTTTGCACCGGCCTTTCTATCGTTTTCCGCATCCTTTAACCCACCACCTAATGCATCCATGAGAAATACATGGATAAACACCAGGATAAAAAGAATCCAGCTGGTTGCTGAAATATCTTGAAAACCAGTGAAATTATCTGTTGAAACAATTGCTCCAAAGAGAAAAAACAACGCTAAGGAACAGGATAAAAAGAGATCAGCACCAGGTAGTCGTTTGCTATACATATTATATAACGTACCAAATCCAAATCCCACCAATATAGTAGTAATTGCATATACGGATGGATAGATAAGAAAGAGAACGCAGAGTACTAAGAAGAGATTGAAAAGAATGAACAGTTTTGCATTTTGAACTGAAATGGTTCCTTTGACTAGAGGTCGACGGGTGAGTTCCTTTGATTGTTTATCGATTTCTAAATCACAGAGATCATTATGAACCTGACCACCTATGTTGATAATCATAGCAATTACAATGAGGAAAAACGCATCAAATAACTCAAGTGATGACCCCTTCACACTCAATGCACCAATCAGAGGTGTCACAGATGTTCCAACCTGCTGAATGCGGATGAGTATTGCATATTCACGGATTTTTTCCAAAAGAGATAATTCCGCTGACATTCTCTATGATTAATTCATTCAGTTATAAAAAAATTTTCATAATATGAATAGAAACTCAAAAAATAAAAACACATTTCTCTACTTTATTTGAATGAATTGATTTTTCAAATACATAGTAATAATTCTCAATTACCTTCAATTTTTTAGAATACTTTATTATAACCATTTTCTATTTCTGGAAATTATATGAAAAAAATCCTTATCATCATTGGAATAGCTGCTCTCATGCTCACTTGTACCTCAAGTATAACAGTAACTGCACAAGATCAAGAAGATCTCATTGAACAATATGCACCAATTCTTTACTTTGAAGGAGAGGAAACCTGTTATCCTGTTGAAGTTGAATACCATATCAGCAATTCATACCTCTATCTCATCGGACAAAGCACTCCTATTGATGAATCACCAACACCTTCAAGTATCTCAAATTATACCATAGAAGGATTTTATCTTGATAATCAAAAAGGGGCCATCAAGGACAATGGTATTATCTCACATTATCAGAACAATAATCCAGGATACACCGTCTATGCCCAAGTTATCGAATCAGGATCACAAACAACTATACAATACTGGATGTTCTATGCATTCAACCCGGGAACACTGAATCAACATGAGGGGGATTGGGAGATGGTACAAGTCGTGTTATCAAATAATCAACCATCTCAGGTCATGTATAGTCAGCATCATAGTGGACAAAAAGCATCATGGAATCAGGTCGAAAGACAAGGAACCCATATGAAAGTCTATGTGGCACGGGGAAGCCATGCGAATTATTTCCGATCATATTCAGGAGTCATTGGAATTGCAAATGATATCGTCGGAGCGAATGGAAAAGTGCTCAATCCTAGTTCATATGATTTAGAACTTCTAGAATCACAACCCTGGCTAAACTATGCTGGTCACTGGGGATGGATAGGACCAACTGAGGAGGAATTCGTTCAGGCATCAATTCTTGGACAAAACGGACCTCCTGGACCAAAATACCGAGAAGATGGAGAAATGTGGAATGCTGCGTCCTGGGGAGCAGGACTTCTTCCGGTAAATGATACCGTTTTCATGCTCGAATTCGTGCTTTATCATTTTGTTACCATTTTCCTGATCATTTCACTTTTCGTCGTTGCACTCTCCTTTTATCGAATATATAAACGACAGAAAACAACAGGGCTCGGTCCTCGTATCATCTCAATGTTATATATTGATGGAATAAATAATAAAAGCATCGGTAATCTTTTCTGTATTGCAGCATTAATTATTGCAATCATTGGCTTATTTCAACCCTGGTATCTTGTATCAACAGATATTGGGGTGAGTGGATATGAGACCAATGGAATGGAAGAAATGCTTCGTATCGATGGACTTCAAGGAGTTCAAATCCAATTTCCAGGATTTACTGGTCCCATTCCCATTGGATCTGTTGCGATTCCATTTTCCCTGCTCATTGGAATCAGTCTGGTTTTTCTGATTATTGCAACCATTGGCGTCTCTCATTCAAAAAAACTTGGAAAAACATATCTTTATCGAGGAATCCGTCTGGTTATACCGATAATTATGATCATCGTAGTCATCATGATACTGGGATCCATACCTTTTGAATCATTCGTAGAAACCAGTGACACATCGATGAATATTAATCAGATCATCGATCAGATTTCAAGTTCACCTTTTGGTGGTCAACAGAGTATATCTATCCCTGATGTCAACGGAAATATTCAATTACAATGGGGTATTGGTTTTGGTGCGATTCTCTTATTGCTCTCTGGAATCCTTCTATTCATTGGAGGAATCCTTGAACAAACGGCAGATGTGATGTTGTATAAATCAAATAAAAATGATTCGACACTGTAATCATTTCTATTTACAAAGATTTTATAATTGAGGAACAATATCCGATCTACTGGGGCAGGGAGTATATATTTATAAAAAACCTAAAACTGAAAAATTTTATTTTTTGCTCTCCATTCATTTAATAGGATATATTGTTGTCTTTGATTATAGAAATCTATTCATTTATCTTATGTTCTGTTTCAATCAAACTCTCTTATTTTTTTAATCTGTTAATTTCAGGAAACGAAGGAACACAAAACCATCTTGTTCAACCCGTCTAAAAGGTGCATTATATGCATAACAATCCGCAGTGATTTCTACTTTTCCAAAACCAAACACCTCAGGAAATTCTAACATCAGTTGATCTCCTTTGTCACATTGATTCATACTCAGATTTGTCTTACTGTTGATGTTTCCAAGCAACCCCCCCTGGATTTCCACAAACATTTCAACATTTTTCGCAAAGATATCGCCGGTATTTTCTACCACAAGACCAGTTTCATCAAATGCTAACGATAAGGTGGTATCAGGCATATGTTTACAAAAGGTTTTTTGCCACTGCATGATTCCATCTTCATCTGTTTTTAGCAGCAATATTTGTCCTAGGTATTCATACTCCTCACACAACGTTGCTCCGGTGAGAACGTATCCATCATCCTGAGTGATACAGCCTTGATTACAAACTGCTTGTTCCAAGCCTGGATAATATTCATCCCATTGCTTAGTTCCATGGGCATTGGTTTTGATGAGAAGTGAAGATGACGGAGTACATGACCCCGCGGAACAGCCCCCCTTGGAACCGCTGATTAAAAACCCATCATCTGTTGTTTGCTCAATTGACCGTCCGGTGCAATTATGAATGATACTTGTCCAATCTGTAATACCAAGTTCATCACATTTCAATACAAAGAGATTATGTGGATCTGATTCAAAAGCATTACAAACCCCAGTCATCACACATCCACCATCACTGGTATCATCCACTGAGTAACAGATATCATTTTCATCAATATCAAATGTTGAAGAAAATATGGTTTTTCCTTCCTCATCAATCTTAAACAAAATGATATCACAATCACTGATATAGAAGGGTGGATTATTAAGATCAAAGACGGCGGTATAGCCAGCGAGGATATATTCCTTATCCATGGTTTGAACCAAGGAATACCCCACATTTAAATCACTTACTTCAAAATATTTTATCCATTGCTGATCGCCATTGCTATCTGTTTTCAATACAAAAGCTGAGGTTGTACCAGGGATATCAAGATTTACAGTCTCACCGGTAAGAAGATAGCCGCCATCAGCTGTTTGAATGGCCTTTGTTCCAGTTGCAAACCCCGAAAATTGAAACGTTTTCGCCCATTGCTTGTTACCCTGTTCATCAAGCTTTAGCAATAACGCACTCGTTATATATGGTTCATCAAGTGAGGTTCCTCCGATTATAAAACCATTACCTGTTGTCTGTTGTATTGAAAGTCCATCGGTGATATCGCCAATTGTATAGGTTTTCATCCATTGTTCAGAACCATTTTCATCGGTTTTCACCACGATCATTTCCCCCTCAACATCCATTGAGTCCACATCGATCTCTCCTGTTGAACCAACAATAGCAAACCCTTTATCAGTTGTTCCACAAACCGCTAGACCCGTGTTCAGATAAATGGTATCATCCTCATTTTGCCCAGTGGTCAAAAATTGATTTGATTGTAGATGACTATATCTTGTTGTCCTTAACAGTAAATCAGAAAGATCCTTCTTCAGCATGAGTGATTGATCACAATCCATGTTTATCTTGAGTAAATCATCATCTACTGTGTTTTCATCTTGATTATGACTTCCTTTCAGCGTGGTAATCATTCCAGTACTAAGAACCAATAGAGCAATCAATATACAAACACATATTCCAAAGCTGTTTTTCATTTTTTTTAACCCTCCGTATTATATCTTTTTTCAAATCTTGAATATCAATCTTTTGATATGGCAATTATGATATAATTCAAGATTCATGATATAATATAAAATATGTATATAAATATTCTGTAAAAATGAATGAATTGACTTTTTTTATCAACATATATTATTTTTTATATAACTTGACTTTGTCAGATTAATAAGAAATACAACGTAATCTAATCCGACAAACAGTG
>CAZQMI010000076.1:0-11795 GCA_964594475.1 uncultured Thermoplasmatales archaeon | reverse complement strand
CTGACAGCTGATAGCCGAAGGCTGATAGCTGATGGCTGACTGCTGATGACTGACAGCCGGTCGTTCCCGATCTTTTCCCGCTTTCCTGATTTTCTTGATATTTTCCCTTGAAAAATAGGGGAAAAAAGAAAAAAGAGGGCATGCGTTTTTAGAAGATAACGCAGGTTAGCGGTATGTCTTTGGTAACTATCTCACCGTTGCTACTCACTGCATGCACACTTAAGGTATGACTTCCCATCATCTGATGATTCAACCGCCAGCTAAACGGTGCCTCTGAATCAATCATCGCCGATGTTCCGTCAATGAAAAACTCAAGGTAGTCAATCAAAGCAGGATTTGCGGTGAATGAATCACAGTCAACGAGGACATCAACTTGACCGATAATTACTGGTTTGTCTAATTGGAATAGTTCCACGCCAAATATGTATAATGCATTATCCGGCTGAGTAACTTCCATCATGAAATTAACTGCTGATACCTCAAAACTCATCTCTTGAATGGATTCTTGGTTTCCTAATGCATCGACAGCGTAGAATTCTACTTCATGATTCCCAATTTCATCGACTTGGATGGGATCAGTGTATTCTTTAAAACCTCCATTATCCATCTGGTACTTGATGTGTTGGACTCCGGCACCCAGATCTGATGCTGCAAATCGCATTTCAACTGATTGATAGAATACATTGTTTGATCCTTCGCCGCTGAAGATTACATGACTTTTTGGTGGTCCGCCATCAATATTAATAATCATTTGTTCTTCCATGGTATTACCTGCTACATCGACACCGACCACGGAAAGAACGTGTTGTCCTTCACTGATGGTAAATGCATTGGAATAGGTCATCCAGTTATTACCATCAATTTTATAAAGACAAGTATCAAAACCGGACAAATCATCACTTCCTGTGAGGGTTACGAAAACGGTTTCATCATACCATCCATTGCTCATCTCACCTTCAACATCAATGGTGACTATTGGTGGTTTGGAATCGATACCAAAGGTTTCAGACACTGGGATTTCTTCATTGCCATAGAAATCGATGGAATATGCTTCAACGGTATGCATACCATCACCGCTTACTGGAATGAACTGCTGCTGAGAAGAATCATATCGGTGCCATTCAGCTCCATCTATGCGATAAAAGGTATCAATCACTTTTGTCCAATCTGTTGCTTCAAAGGCGATCCGTTGTGTTGATCCATACCAGTCCAAATCATCTTCACATCCGAATCCATGGGTGATTTCAGTGACTGGTGGAACGGTTTGATCGATTTTGACCGTAGATGTTACGGTTTCACTGGCACCATCATCATCGGTGACGGTAAGGCTCACTTCATAGATGGTATCAGGTTCGGAAAAAGTATGAGTAACATAGCCGCCGGTCGCGCCCCCTCCATCATCAAAATCCCAATCATATGAGACTACTTGTCCACCATCACGATCCTCAGAATATCGACCATCAAATGACACTTGAATGTCATTTCCAATATATTCCTCAGGGTTGATCACTGCTATTGGTGGCCAGATCTCTCGCACTTCTACGGTCTTGGTTCGTGTACTATTCAATCCCCATTCACCGATAATTTCAAGGGTGACCTCATATTCTCCTTCTGCTTCGTATGTCCAGGTCGGGTTCTTCCTAGTTGAATCAGTTACTCCATCGCCATTGAAATCCCAAGCACGCTCTGCGACATCTCCATTGGAAGTGTCTCGAAATTCGATTTCATCACCCAGATGCGGATAACTGGTGCCTTCATCGGTTTGAAAATCAAAATCCGCAAATACCGCTAGGTCAACATCAATGGGTCCGGCTCCTTTTATGACCTCTGGCCAGTCAATTGCTTTGCACCAGCGAACGATTTCTCCGATATCTTGTCCACCATATGCTGCATTGAAATATCCACCATACCCCCAGCCGGTGCCCCAGCTGTTTTTTAGTATCCAGTATCCTCCATTTTCCACATCTGGATCATCCTTCCAGCCTAATAAGACCACTGCATGATTGGTGTATCCGTGGTCTTCTTCGAAATACCAATCATCTGGGCTATGATGTGATTCCCAAAAATTAGAAAATGATCCGGATGCATACATTGATGCAGAAAGGGGTCCTTTATCTATGATCCAGCTTTTCACGATGTCGCGGTCGCTTGGATTGTCATTTTCAAGGCTGTGATCTGCTCCCCAACTTTCTAGTTGCCAGAGGGTATCTGTTTCTTGGGGTGGATTGTTATAGGTGTCCCAGTCATCACATTTATCGCTACAAGGGATGTTATCATTTGCTTCATATGGCATGCAGGATTCCAATGGAACACCATTGATGCCGTTTCCCACGGAGTAATCGGTACTGATGATTGCTGCAAATGCATCATCTGTCCACCCTCCATTGCAACTCCCGCCATATGGTAAACATGATAAGACGTATTGTTCTGAGAGGTCCACATCCGTATCTGGATAGCCTGAAGCGATGTTTATTGCTGCTTCCATGGTGCCTAATGCACTAAAATCCCAGCAGCTTCCGCAGTTGCCTTGGTCTTTTACTGGGGACATCCAATCACCGCCATAATCCATCCAATTGAACTGAGGCGGCAGATTATCAAATGATGCTGTTGGTTGTGGGTCATTGTTTGGGATGGGTGTTTTTGGTACTGGACTTCGATTGGTCATAACGGCGTATTTACCCTGTAATAATGAAACATTTTCTTGATTATGATCATTTATATTTGTATTCAACGACATGTGTTGAGAATCCGGTATGTATGCGTCTTCATCTGAAGCGTTTATAGTGACAGCAATGCCAATAAGAAAAAGAAACACGGTCGCAATAGCTTTACATTTTTTATTAATTTTTATCATGATAACCCCAATTTAAATATTATCTATCGAAAGAATATAAAATTTTTGTAAAAAATAGATTATTTTGCATGAAAACTATGATGTATGACATTTCTCTTCAAAATAGAGGTGAGGATAGCTTCCAATCTCATCATGAAATAGATAAGCGGAGTAACATCTGTTTATCAATGTTTTAAAAAGATATTAGGTCATATGCCCACTTTGTTTTTCTTCTTTTTCGATGAGTAGTCTAAGAATATGTTTTCTTTCTCGAAGAGTTGTAATTTCTTTGTCGAATTGAATGCATTTCTGATGTAGTTCATTATCTATTTGTCTGGGGAGGCTATGAGATTGGTTTTGAAGGCCAATAAGATGGTTTTTTAATTGAAGATAGTTTTCTTCGATGATTTGAACTGTGTTGAATTCCTTTTTTAGGATGTCTAGTTTTTTTTGGGTAGAATGATTTAATTCTATTTCAATTCGTTGTTTTTTATATCGATGCAATATTTCTTTGAGTGATGAAATCTGCAGATATAAGGTTTTTATTTCACCTTGTTGTTTGCTTGATAAAAAAGAAACATACGCTGGGGATTGGAGAGTCGACTGATAATTATTTTTTTTAGATGAAAAGATAGATGGCATGGTATTTTGGTTATTTTCAAACTTTATATTATTTTCTATCAATAATATTATGAAATTTCATTTCTTTGGAGTGGAAAATATAGTAATAATTCTAGGTTTTAATTGAAAAGATGAAATAGAAAAAACAATATTTTTATATTAATGCTGTCATAATCAATATGTTTTTATACTCTTTTTCATTACTACCTTTGGGATGTTGGATGCTTGATCGTAGTAATCGTTCCAGATTCAAGAATAATAATAAAAAAATAAAATTAAATGATGAATGTGACAGTCGTATTGGATTTTGGTTAATTATATCTGGGATTTTCCTTCTTCTCATTGGACTTGTTTCCATTCTTCTTTTTCAGGTTCATTATGAAACTGAAGCAATGATTATCATTCCAATTGTTATTCTAATCAGCATTTCCATTATTTTCATGGCATTAGGAGTTAATTGGTCCCATAATAAAGAAAGCAAATCAAGGATTCTTACTGCCATTGGGTTGATTTGTACGATGAGTTCCATGGTTCTTTTCGTGTTTAATTTCGATCATAATTGGTATTATCCTCTCATCAGCTATATCATTACCTTCTATATTCTTGGACTTGTTCTTATCATGGGAACGAAGGTCTGGAATTCCTTGTTATCCACCGAATGGATAGGTGAACAGCTATCAACACCAATCAATAAAAGGCAAATGAATACCCAACCTTTTATGATGAATAAAAATTCTGAAGGAGTTCATCAAAGACTGAGCCTCTTACGAGCAGCGGAAAAAGTCGCTGAAAATCTTGAATCTTATCAAGTTCAGTGCTCAGATAGTATATCCGTAAAAAATAAAGATTTATTTAAATCCGCAGGATCTGAAAATAAGGCAAAGATGGATTCAGAATCATACTCTGACTTTCCTACTAATTCAACAGGGAGGACATTTGATACAAACCAATAACTGTCATTGTTCACACAAACTGATTCTATATACGTTCTATCTAGATATTTTTTCAATGTAAGCAAGGGTTTATATCATTGTTTTTTAATTATTAATGATTATAATTAAAACGATTACAAGATTGATAGTAGTGAAATAATGGCTCAGTGGATTTCGAAGTTCAGAGTAATTTTTATTTGTTTTCTTTTTTGTTCCCTGATATGGTCTGGATGTATCCATCGGGAAAGACATATTAAAAACCGTTTAGAAATCCATGAATCTCTACAACACCAGGATACTGCATATATTTTACCTGATTGGGAGAACGGATCTTATCATGATTATGATGCAATGCTTTCACTGTTGAAGGAATGGGAAATTAATCATCCAGATGTTGTCACTGTTTTTTCCATTGGTTCAAGTGTCAATGGAAAAGATATCATGTGTATACAGTTGACAAATCAGCACAATGACTCTAAAAAATATTCAGCAGTCATCGATGGATGTATTCATGGAAATGAATGGGAATCAGGTGAAGCATGTTTATATCTTGCAGATTTTTTATTACGTAACTATCAATCCAATAATTCAATCGCATCGATTCTGAACATTTCAAAGCTCTATATCGTCCCTCACCTTAATCCAGATGGACGCCAGACCGATGATCGATTCAATGCTCGGGGCATTGATTTGAATCGGAATTTTAACGTTCATTTTGGACGAATACTTGGAGGGAGTCTGCCATTGGGGACTGTATTTGGAAAAACGATATCTGTTGTAAGACGACCTGTTCTTATTGAAAAATTTGGGGGAACACGATTATTTAAAACCTCTTTTTGGACCAATAGTGGAAGGAAACCGTTTTCTGAACCGGAGACTGATGCTTTACGGTCCTTGTTAAATACAGTTGAAAATGATCTTTCATTTTATGTGAATTGTCACACCGCAATGCATATCATTTTTCCCCCTGCAACCATTTCATTCCGACCCGAATACCATATCACTGATAGACAACACGCAGTGCTGCAAGCGGTTATGAATTGGTGTGATGATCACACTAGATACGATACGGGGTCATCAACTCATGAAGTAATGTTCGGTGGAGGACTTGCTCATCATTGGGTATTTAAACGGTATTATGTTCCTTCCTTTTGTTTCGAGATTTTGTCCAGGGATTATGAACCGAGCACAGGCCATGGAAAGCATGATCGCTTGGTCCCTTGGATGAAGACTACACTTCCCTTCTTTCTATATCTTTTGGTAAATATTGAACTATTAGCTCAATGGCAAAAACCTGATCATCAACCATTCCTTCCAGAACTTCTTTCACCATCATATTTAACTGATGTATAGATTCATTTCTATATTGTTACAAGCGACATCAAACTATTATTTCATTTTTAGACTTATTTTGATGTTTGATGATGGCTAATAATCCGATGATGGTTCCATTTTCATCGATATGAGGAATTTTGGTGATCAGAACATCTTTAACTATGCCGAAGGGAAGATGCAATTGTCGGGGTTGATCAATGATGGTTTGACCATGTTGAAGAATGATTTGATCTTCTTCAAAGATGGTTTTTGCAATATCTGAAGAAAGAAAATCATATTCTGTTTTTCCGATCATTTCCTCAGTTGTTTTATCGAGTAGGTTTGCGGTGCGAAGATTGACCAATGTGAATTGATTGTTCATATTTTTATAATAAATAGCATCGGAGGTTTGTTCAAGCACATGATGTAGAACGGATTGAGTTTTCTTTAGTTCTTTTTCAACTTGTTGTTGCTCACTGAGGTCATGAAAGATAACCACGAATGTTTCAAGTTCATTATTTCCCTTATATAGGAAAAATGAACACATTTCCACATAAACGGATTTGCCACTGAGATGACGTAACTGTATCTGTCTCGGGGTAGGTCGCTTGTTATTTAAGCACCATTCAAATTGAGTAATGAGAACCTCCATTGCTTTTTCAGGGAAAATACCAAGGGTCAACAAATTGTTATTTATGGTTTGTTCTTTACTTAAACCCATCAAGGTAAGTGCTTGGTTATTAATATCAATGATTTCACCTCGGGCATCAAGAATAATCATCCCATCTGTTGTGGATTTGAATAACCGTTGATATTTTTGTTGTTGTTCACGGAGAAGCCGTTCCCTTTTCTTCTGTTCACTGATATCACGAAGAAGAATCAAAAAGTATGGTTGATTTCTGATGGAGAATAATGAGGCGTTTATTTCCACGGGAAATTGGGTGTAATCACTGCGAATGGCAATGGCTTCAAAAGTGGATCCTCCCTGGGAAATGGTTTCCTCGATTCGTTCATCAAGATTAAAAATTGGGGACAACAAATCACTGAGTTGACGATTTTTGATTTCTCCAAATCCATAGCTAAACATCTCATAGGATTTGACATTTGCTTCAATTATTCTACCTGACAGCGTGGTAAGAAAAACTGAAGCATTGGCTTGTTCAAACAAGGTTTTATATCTTCCGTCGTCGGAATCAAAAAAATATTTTTGTTCATCCTGACATTGATTAACATAATGGATTGATTCCATTGATAATGCTCACCTCATACATCCCGATCCTGAAGCAAATAGGGTTTTTATGATTGGTTCAATTGATTGAATGGAAAAACTGTTATTTAAATTTGTTTAAAAATTATATTTTATGAAATAATGTGAATTATTGATGGTGACAATGTTTTTAACTTCGGTTGTAATGAGGATAGTGAAAAGGATTGGTGATTGATAGGATGGGAATGCGTTCAAGAAATAGAAAAAATATTAGCGTCATTGATGAAAGAGATATCACTGATATCTGGGATATTACAAACGATGATCTCTTAGAGATTAAGGATCAATTACATAGGATTGACAGCGATCTTGATGTTCGCCATGGCGGAAAATATTATGATTATCAAATTGTTGACGATCTCTTTGATGATCTTTCTGATGTGCAAAAAGCAAAGATTTTCATTTATGGGCAGTGGATTCATCATAGGATGTATAAAAAAATATGAGTGAAGTGAATAGTCACGTATCCTTTTTTATAGATGCATTTCATTTTTTTCATTATTATCGATGCAAAATGTATTAAAAATCCTTGTTTTTTATACAAAACATTAAATATTTAATATTTCTTTCATTGCGGTATTGAATGGGGAAGTTTAATTTTAATCCATCTTTCCTCACCATCCCATCCACCTTCCCCATTCTCATCCATTTTGATCAGTCATTAAATGAAAAATAATTGGAACATGGTTGAAAAATGAGTCGATTAAAGTAGGGTTATATTTGGTCAAGTTCTTGTTTTAATTGATCAATAATCATCACGGGAGTAGGATCAATTTCCCGCAATTGAGCTAAGTAGTAGCTGATAAAATCACCTAGTTGCAAAAGATACATCATCTTGGTTAGATCCTTTTTGCCTTGGACCGGAACTTCGATAGTATGAGCTGCAGCTGTTGAAAATAATTTTTTCATAAAGTTAAATCGAGTGCTTAATTGCAATGTTTCTTTTTGTTTATCCCGAAATAATATGCAGCTAAATTGTTTCGTATGCTTTTGATCACCGGCCCACCCAACGATATCATTATGATTACTTTCCGGAACAGATGCATAGGTAGAAATGGTCTTTGCATTTTCATTGATCTGCGTTGTCCATCTGCGCGCGATTGGTTGATAAAGATCCCAACCATAGATCTGAGGAATGGTCTCATGAAGTTGTTGGGCAATGGTTTTAGCTTGATTCTCTGGTGTTGGAGTGTGGATATCAAGATGTGCAATCTGTTGTTTTGTTACTTCGATAGATTCATTGATTGCAGTGTCAAAGCGATGCTGCCATATTCCGATTTCCTGTAAACTAAGCAAGGAACCAAAAAAAAGATAGGCAAGTGCGGTTCTTGGTGGAAACCCGGCTGGAATTTTCAGATGTGGAATTGATCTTTTCTGGCAATAACTCTCCAGTTTACCCCCAGATGAAATACCAATAATGGCTGCTTTTTTCTCTGATGCGATTTTGAAGGCACTCAGTGTTTCTTCAGTATTACCTGAATAACTCTGGGCCAAGACCAAGGTATGTTTATTTACCCATTTGGGAAGATGATAGCTTCGGTTAACAAAGATGGGAAGTGAAAACCGTGTTTGGGCATATGATTTGAGAAGATCTCCTGAGATAGCTGATCCCCCCATCCCAGTCACAATAATTTGTTGGATGTTATACATTTTTGGAAGTTTTTGTTCTTTTACCAATCGACAGGCATGTCCTATTTGATTGGGAAAGCCTTTGAGTATCTCAATCATCTGGGATCGATCTGTTTGAAGGAGTCGATTGGGATTATCAAGTATCATATATGTTGTGAATGAATCATTCATTTTTTAATATTATGATATGGTTTTTTTTTATTTTGATACGATCACGGACACTCTTTGCATCACAATACTTATAATTAGAAGGCAAGATGTCTGAGACGTCCTATGATTATTTCAAAACAGAAACCATTTGATGAGATTCTCTTAAGCATTAATCATCGTCCTGTGTTTATAATAGGGTGTAGTGAATGTGCATCACTTTGTCAGGTAGGGGGTGAACGAGAAGTTTTTCAAATGAAACACCGGTTGGAAGATGAAGGTATTACGGTTTCTGGATGGGTGATTCTTGATCCTGCCTGCCATTATCAGAATAATAGACGTCTTTTTAAACCAGTTCAAAAGCAGCTCGATGCTGCTGCGGTCATTCTTGTCTTAGCTTGTGGTAATGGTGTACAAACTGTTGCAGAGTTCTTAGATGAAAAAGAGATTGTTACTGGTACGCATACCTTGTTTCTTGGTGAAATCAAACGATTAAACGATTTTGATCGTCGTTGTAATCTCTGTGGCGTTTGTATTGTTGATCAATTCCAAGGAATATGTCCCATTGCTCGTTGTCCAAAACAGATGCTTAATGGTCCATGTGGTGGGGCACATGAGGGAACATGTGAGGTTGATGACAGTATTGCTTGTGTCTGGCAGGAAATCCTTGAGAAGAGAAGAAAAGATGATGATTTGTATCTAAAAATTATCCCTCCTCATGACTGGTCCCAATCGCAGAGGATGAAACAGGAGCCGAACAATGAATAACCAAAGCCCTCTTCAACGGTTACTTTCAAATAAGACATTTGTAGTCACCGCTGAGATCGGTCCTCCAAAGGGTGCTGACGGATCGGTGATTAAAGAGAAAGCAAAATTCTTGAAGGATGCTGCTGATGCCTTTAATCTGACGGATAATCAGACTGCAGTTGTTCGTCTTTCAAGTATTGCTGCTTCATATTTGGTGAAAGAGATGGGTTTGGACCCTGTCTTTCAGTTATGCTGCCGAGATAGGAATCGGATTGCATTACAAAGTGAAATACTGGGCGCCAGTGCTCTGGGAATTCAGAATATGTTGTTTATCACAGGTGATCATCAATCCCTGGGAAATCATCCTCAAACGAAAGGGGTTTTTGAGATTGATTCCATTCAGTTGATTGATATGGTGAAAACTATGAGGGATGAAGGATTGTTTCAGAATGGTGAACCGATTCGACTGATGGCACCTAATGTATTCATAGGTGCGGTTTGTAATCCATTTTCCGATCCTCAGCCATACAGGTTACTTCGTTTGCAAAAAAAGATCAATGCTGGTGCAGATTTTATTCAAACTCAGAGTGTGTTTGATGTACCAAGATTCAAAGAATGGATGGATCAAGTAATTGACCAAGGGCTTGATTCTCAGGTTCATATCTTAGCAGGGATCACTCCGTTGAAATCAGTGAAGATGATGAAACGGATGAAGTATCATGTACCTGGGGTGATCATCCCTGATAGTATCGAAAGAAAAATGCTTGCTGCTTCGGATCCAAAGGAGGAAGGCTTTTCCATTGCTTGTGAACTTATTGATGATCTTAAACAGATTTCAGGGATTGATGGAATTCATATCACTGCTCTTTTCTGGGAAGATATCATTCCCAAATTGGTAAAGGAAACCGGATTGTATCCTCGTCCTCCATGTTAAATGTAAACTTAGACCATAAGATATGGGCTGAGAGGTTCCTGGAAGATGGTAAGGATAGCAAATCCCAATGCATAGATCATGTATACTGAGTACATCACTGACCAGGCATGGATGTTTTCAAGTGTTTCACTTTCAGAATCTCCAGTGAACATGAGATAGAAAATGATTACTGCTCCGATCATGAGAAATGCCAGTGGCCACAGAAATGCTTCGAGAAGATTAATGTTGATAAGCAGTGGTATACTGATGAATGGAGCGATCATAAAGGGAAAGGAAACGACTGCTGCTTTTTTGACGCCAATAGTATTAACCAGTGTTTTTACTCCAGTGAGTTTATCTGCTTTAGCATCAGTGATATCCTTTGTGGACATTCCTCCGATGAGAAATAGGGTTGCCAGACCACCTATGATTAGGGGAAGTGGTTGTATTGGGCTGCCAAAAACACTCCATCCAGCAAGAATGCCAAGCATTCCTCGAGGGATAGCAATCCAGATTTGATTAACAAAGAAAAATCGTTTGGTGCGGGGTGGTAGCGAATAGAGAACAGTGAATACCATAATAAGAAAGATAAATAGACCGAACCATTGATTAATAGTCACCGCTCTGAGCAGAGCAAATAGATACAGGATGTATGCTAGGCTTTGTGCTTCATCAGCTCCTACAACACCTTGTGGGATGGGTCGGTATGGTTTTGAGATTTTGTCGCTTTCTTCATCTGCTGCTTGATTGAGTGCATTTGATGCAGCGTTGACCATGGCCACCGTCAAACTTGCATTTCCCACGCGTACCCACCAATCGGGTTCTACCGCGACTTGATTATAGACAAGGCTTGCTACCATGATACTCATGCTGACAATGAATGGTGCCATGAGGGTAAATGGACGGAGTAGATCGATGTAGCCACGGATATGTTCAGCAAAGAATCGTTTCCGTGCATAGGGTTGTTTCATGGTGAGTTTTCCGAAATGGGTATCCTCTGCTGATGTTGACGGATTCATCATCCCGCATCAAATACTATTATCTCTTATAATAGTTAGCCTCAGGATTTTTTTATTGTATACAATTTTATATTTTAATGAAAGGGTTTTATCCTTTTTGATAAGAAGGGATATGATAGGAATTAATAACAAATATTTTATGAACAAATAAAAAGAATTAGGATTTTTTTCATCAAAAAAGACGATTGACTTCATCAACAGGTGAAAAGAACAGAAATGCTGATTTATCATATATGAAAAAAATATCCAAAAATAATGTATTTATAAATTTATAATTTTTTTAATATGACAATAAAATTTATATGATGATACATGTATACGGATTAGCATGAATGGGGGAGTATTTTTTCTACTCTCTTCACCACCTTCAATC
>CAZQMI010000075.1:0-11909 GCA_964594475.1 uncultured Thermoplasmatales archaeon | reverse complement strand
GTGGTTCGGAAAATATTATAGATGATAAAACTCAAAAACCAATGGATATTCCAACCATTGAAATATACATGAAATCTTCATAAGATGGCGGTTTTTTCATTGTTTTTTTCTTTTCATCATAATTTTGTTAATAATACAATGTTTTATAATATATAGTAATTAATTTATATTTTCTTTAAAAATGGCTTTTCAGTGCCAAATGTTTATAATTATAAACAAATATACATAATAAGGATTGGTTGATTTCATGATACACATCAAAAACAATTACGTAAAATGGTGTTCAGTGTTTATTCTATTTGTTCTACTCTCATCAAATTTTTTATTTGTAACTGGTGAAACCGATCAAAAACATCAAATTACAGATGAAATCAATCAATTGGATCATTTGATGCTTGTATCAGATCAATTCATTGAAAACACAAGGATTCGATATTGGATCCATGAGATTGACTCCGTACAAGTTAAAAATGACTATATCCAATTGAAACAAGATATTAGCACAGGTGAAATCCTTGAATACGAAAAACAATGGACTACAGATCTTGGCCAGATCATCAGTTTTCATTCACATCATCTAGATGAATACCCAGTTGACAAAACTATGTTATCCTGGTATAAACCCGTCCTATTCCCTGAACCTCATGATCTTGGTTTTTTTTACACATTAAACAGACCAGTTACATTTCCATTAATCTGTTGGGAGATACGACTTAATAACGGTGAAACACAACTCATTAATCTAACCGGCCAACACATTGGAAACGGAATTCCCACACCGACAAATAGAAATGGTTTTTCCTTATCTGGATACTGCCAAGATAGCAGCCCTGATTGCTGGATTCAATGGCGTCAAAATGCTGATACCTGGTATAGCAAATGGTGTGATGAAACAAACAGTGTTTCACTTCCTACACCAAGCGTAATATCTTCATTTATTAGTGATTCTGATTATGATTTATTTTATGAACTGGCCCACGGTGCCTCCACCTATTTTCAAGCGGATAGTCCCGGTAGCTACTACTATGCATCTGATGTGGAAGATGCTATGCAAAATCGGGAAAAGATGACTTTTTCATTTATCGGAAGTTGTGAGGGTATGACTGATACCGGAGCGGGAACCTTTAGTTATGAATTTCGAAAAGGATCCATGGATGATACCGTTACTATTGGTTATTCAGGCATGGGGAGCTGTCCTGGATGGTCCGTATCGCTTCCCTGGCAGGATTATATGTTCTATGTCATGGATGCAGGGTATCCGATTAAAGAAGCCTTTGATATGGCCTGCATCGAGTATCCAAGCATTGCTGATTGTGTGGTTTTTGTCGGTGATACTGAGCTTACTATTCAAGGTGGACAGGATGATGAAGACGATCCAGATATTGGAATCCCTCCTCGATTATTCGTCAAGTACCCCATTCAAAATTGCTACGTTTCAGATACGATAACCATTACAGGATCCACTGATGATCTTGATGGATTTGTGAAACATGTCTATGTGAAAATCGATGATGGAGAATGGATGGAAGCAGAAGGCACCGATAATTGGGAGTATGAATGGGATACTACATCAGTTCCCGATGGTACCCATAAGATAACAGTTGTTGCTGTGGATGATACCGGATTGAACTCAGCATGTCGATACGTTAACGTAAAAGTATCCAATGCCCCGCTTGATGTAGCCATTTCTTATCCTGATCTAATCTTAACTGACAAGGATATTTATTTTGTTTCACAAGTAAGCGGAGGTATTCCGCCATATTCTTTTCAATGGGATTTTGGAGATGGATCTTCTAGCAATGAGTCTAATCCCATTCACGTTTATGATCAACCAGGAGCATATACTCTTACTCTACAGGTTTTAGATGCTGCGAATCACTCAACAACTATGACAAGATTGCTTTCTGTGGAGTCAAATGATATCACTCCTCCAACAATAGAAATTATTACCCCTCAGCAAGGATTGTATCTACAAGGACAACAATTTATGCAGATATCAAGCTGTGTAATTTTCGGATCTATTGATGTCATGGTTAATGTCATAGATATGGAAAGTGGTGTTAAAGAAGTTACCTTATCTGTTAATGGAGGAAAAAAAGTTTCAACTGATCAGTCTCCTTGTTTCTGGAGATGGGATTATCCCTGTTTTGGGAGGCAAACAATAAGCATTACGGCGACTGATAAAAAAGATAATCAGGCAAATCAGTCCATGACCCTCTGGAAGTTCTTTTAAAAATACAATCATCAAAAGAGCTACTCATCAGAAGATTAGTACTTTCTTATTTTTTTACTTTTTTTTGCTTATAAAAGTCATTTGGATATACGTAAATACGGGTAAGTATATCACATATGATATCCAAAAAGTTCATAACAAGAGACTGCATTTCACCTTTCTCTATCAATGGTATGGGGGAAAATAAATGAAATCAACGACATATGCAAGTTTAGTAACCATCATCTTTGTTATTCATCAGGATCATATTGCAACAAGTATCGATGGAGCACTTCGAGAAGTAGATGCCTTCTGTAAAGAACTTGGATTAAACTGCGATTTGAGTCATATGACCAAATATAGAATTATATCAGATATGTTAAACAACAACATATTAATTACTAGAAAAACAAAGAAAAATAAGAAACTACGATTATCAAAAGCAATCAGAAAAAAATTAGAATAACCATTCGATAAAATACAATTTCTCAATATCAATCTAAATAAAAACAGCCAGTTACAAAAATCAAGTCTTAACAAAGCGAAATATGATTGCATGTGTTTCTGCTAAATAAATCGCGTTACTTCATGCTCTAAGTATACTTTGGCAAAGAGATGGAACAAGCATTGCTACCATTCACGACGTTTTTCAATCCAGGCATTATCTACCAAATCTCGTAAATCAACAGGTAGATTTGGTGTTTCATCATGAAATAACCCGTTTTCATCTTCCCACCAAATCCGTTTATTCATCACCTGATTGGTTTCCATATTTTGAATTTTTGCCCATATTTCCGTTCTATCTTCTCCTCCAACATCTTTTTTAATAATCCTATCGATTTCAACTTTATACTCATTCATAATGATTCCTCATAAGCTTATAATTGATAATAACTATTTATTCAAAAACATTGTTAAAAGATAAAACAATCAATAATATATTTGCATCATAAAAGATACACCAAACCCAAAATATGGAAGTGAATTATGAATCCAAAAGAAGAGATCATCCCTAGTAACATTCTTCATGAAATAAATGATATCAAATATGATACATCATCTGGGGCGACCCAACTCACTAAACAAAGCATTCACACGATTTTACAACTGATAGAATTAAGTTCAGCAGAATCATCAGATGCATTACTCAATCAAATCAAAGCAGCTCTCCATAAACTCGTAAACGCTCAACCATGCATGGCATCAATCTTTAGTTATGCAAATAAATTGCTTCTCCATCTCAACGAAAAACCAAAAACCACGATAGAGGATATTGAAAAAGAAACCAAACAATTTTCACATCAATTCATACAAAATTTAACTACAACTACAAAGAATCTCTATCAGTTCATTAAACCAATTCTATCTCAAAAAAAACATATTTTTACCTTTTCAGCAAGTAGCACTGTTAAAACACTCTTACAGATAGCACACAATAAAGGTCACACTTTCACCGTACACTGCTCTGAGTCACGGCCAACAAAAGAAGGCATCATCCTTGCAAAAAACTTGGCAGACTATGGCATCCAAACCATCATTTCAACAGATGCATATCTCTTTAGTACCATCTCAGAGGCAAATCTCATTCTCATAGGAGCTGACAGTATCACCATGCAAGGAATATATCATAAAATGGGAACCAATGCACTTGCTAGTTTAGCCTCATATTATCACATTCCACTCTACTGTGTATCCAGTCAAGAAAAAATTGTTCCAGCATACTATCAACCACCAATGGAATCATTAAAAGATTCCTCAGACATCATCAAAAATGAATATAAACAACGTAACCTACTGATGGTACAAAACTATTATTTTGATCATACTCCACTTGAACATTTTTCTGGAATTATTACTCAACAAGGGAACATGAAACCTGCAGACCTTAAAACAATAATATCGATGATTCCTTTGCATGAAACATTTTCATAGTTAGAAAAAAGACAAGATAAAAATGAACATTTTTATTGATTGATTTTCTTCTCAGGCTCATCGAGGATTTCCGGATGAAGCAATCGTCTTTTAGCACCATGAACCAAATCACCAATCTTATCACCTTCAACGATACGATGATCAAACGTTCCACTCACCGGAAGTATTGGTCTAATGGCGATATCTCCATTGATGACCACAGGTTTTTCAACGATTTTTCCAATGGCAATGGTTGCAGGAAGATTAGCAATCGGAAACAGTGCTAAATAACCTGTTGATAGCCCAAAAGTTCCGATATTAGAAATAGAAACACTGCCAAATGGATCCCGTCCTATTTTAACGAAGGGAAATGGAAATCCATTATCAAAAATCCACCATTTAATAAATTTAACGACTACTCCACGAATTGGCCAAGGAAGACCTCCAAGTTTATTTTTTATAGAAAATGTTTCCTTTCCACCGGCATATCGTTTCTCAAGTTTCCTGCGTTGAAATTCAGCAATCTCTGAAGCCGTTTTTTCTTCAGCCTTTGGAATAATAATGGCACTAACGTTTTTTCCTGTTTGAGCAACCGCGATAAAAACGTCGACATGATCACGGAACACCAATTTGCCCCTACGGACAAATGAATTCATCTCAGGAACATCATAAAAAATGGTTCGTGCAATGGCAGCAGTCACCACATTAGTAACCGTCATTGGAACACCCTGTTCCTTTTTTTGCTTGATATATGATAACATCTTAGAAGCATCGATTTCATAACTCCCGTAAACCTTACCATCTCGAGGTGGACCATAAATGGAAATAGCAAGTTTTCTCCAGGAACTAGTCTTTCTTTTTTCCATGATAGATATACCAATTATGTTATAACATCAATGATAAAAAAAGTCTTTGCTTTACATCCTTCATTTTATTTAATTGATTGAAATAATGAATCATCCTAGTGAATATATAAACCACCATTCACATGAATGGTTTCGCCCGTGATATAGGATGATAACTCCGTAGCAAGAAAAAGACAGACACCAGCAATATCCCGGGGTGTTCCAAGTCGACCAAGTGGGATCTGATTGATTCGTTCTTTTTTCATTGAATCAGTGTAATGAGCAATGATATCAGTGTCAATTGTTCCTGGTGCAATGGCGTTGACATAAATGGGAATTGGAGCAAGTTCCAAGGCTAGACTTCTCATTAAACCAAGCATTCCTGCCTTTGATGTAGCATAATCTGATCCATGTGATGATCCTTTAAAGGCCAGCTGAGATGATATGAAAATAATCCGACTCTGAGGATTCATCGCTGGTATAGTCTGCTTACAGAGATGATAACAGGATTTAAGATTGGTGTTTATAACCTTATTCCATGTTTCAGGAGAGATGTTCTGAAATACATTTCTTTCATAAATTCCTGCGTTATTGATCAGTATGTCAATTGTTTTCCGCTTGCCAACTACTTTTTCAATCATTGAGGTAACTGATGAGGCATCAGAGATGTCTGCCTTTAATAGCATTCCATCGCTCTGGTTTTTAACTGCGTCCAAAGTATGAACTGCGGCTTCATCATTTGAAACATAATTAATCCCAATAAAACAACCCTGCTCAGCTAATAGCTCAGCAATACCTCTACCAATACCACGAGAGGCACCTGTAATCAACGCCGTTTTTCCAGATAACATATAGAACAGTCACAAAGTACAAACATTAAAAAATCTTTTCATCTCCTCCTAATGTTATATGGGTAGAACTTAAATAAGATACAACTCTTTTTTTTGTTTCCAAATGAAGATTGATGATTCCTTTCTTTCAAGATACAATGATATTCTTAATGGAAATCGATATCCAGGATATCTTCAGTGCAAAAATATCCCAATTTCATTTTCTAAAAATGAAAGCCTGGAAGAACTATGGAAGCTACACCATCACGCACTAAACGATATAAACATACAATCACAACGTCCTTTGCAGTCTCTTCTTGATCTAAAAATTCTTATCGCTGAACGAATCTACCAAGATTGCACCTTCTGTGAGCATCGATGTCAGATCAATAGAGAAAGAGAAGTTGGACAGTGTAACATATCAACAACTCGAATTGCATCAGCATTTCTTCATCATGGAGAAGAATCATTCCTGGTTCCATCCTATACTCTATTTTTCAGTGGCTGTAATCTCAATTGTCTCTTTTGTCAAAACTATGATATCAGCCAGCAACAAACTGGCCGAATTCTTTCCCCTACACAACTTGCAGATTTTATAAATAATCATAAAAAAAATGCGCGAAATATAAATTGGGTAGGCGGAGAACCAACCCCCCATCTCCTTTTCATCTTGAAAACACTCAATGAGTGTGAAACAAAGCTCCCTCAGGTTTGGAATTCAAATATGTATTGTTCAGATGAAACCATGAACCTTCTGCATGGTGTTGTTGATTTTTATCTCACGGATTTTAAATTCGGAAATAATCACTGTGCACAGAGCCTTTCAGGTGTTAAAAATTATGATGAAATCGTAAAGCGGAACCATCATCTTGCCCGTACACATGCAGATATTTGTATCAGACACCTTCTTCTTCCAAACCATATCAATTGTTGTTCAATACCGATTCTTGATTTTATTAAAGAAAACATCCCTGGAAGCATTGTTCATCTCATGGATCAATATCATCCAACCTATCAATCATCGAAATATCCTTCCCTTAATCGTTTACTATTTCACGATGAAAAAAAGACTGCAATTGAGTATGCGAAAAAACTTTCTTTACCGTTTCTAAGCTAATTATTACTCGTCTTATTTAACATTGTTTTTTTTAAACGTGTAAAAAATATGGAAAAGTATAAGTGTACCATTATTCTTAACATATTCAAGTGAGGATGTGCTATATGGATGAGGAACTCATTGGAATGAATGCGGGAAAGATTTGGAATGCATTACATCACTCAGGTCCACTAACCAAACATCAATTAATTATCCGAACACAATTATCTGAATCCCAACTCGATGCGGCTATTGGATGGTTAGCTCGAGAGAATAAAATCAAAAAAAATGGTGCATTTTTCTGCTTAGATGAAACCAATCTAACTGAATCCATTGGAAAAAATGCTGGAACATTATTTTCCATGTTACAACAACTCCCAAATGATGTCTCGGTTCTCAGTATGCTTACTGATTTTAAAAAAGAAGACCTTCACTTAGCAATGGGATGGCTTGCAAAAGAAGGAAATCTAATGCCTCAGCCTGATCAAATGCATCCTGCGGTTCAACAATCACAGGAAATGATTCATAACCTTAATGAGGAAATACAAACGCTTCATCAAGACATTCAACATCGAAATGAAATCATAACGGAACTAACTACTCAACTCACAGAAAAACAAACCCAGTTCATTAAACGAAGCGATGTCATTGACACCTTGAATAAACAACTTTCAACTCATAAAAAAATAAAACCAGTTACAGAGGACATCACTGATGTTCAAGAACACATTGGTATGCTCACCGAAGAGATTCATTCCCTCCATGACGAATTAATCAATCGGAATCAGATCATACAACATTTAACCACTCAACTTAATGAAAAACAGGAAGCATTTATCGAACGATCTGATGCACTGGATCGACTGCAATCATCACTCTGTCAACATAAAACACAGGGTCTTAGTAACGTTACCACTGATATACAACATCGAATAAATACGGTGGAATCACTGCAAGAAAATCTGGAATATAAACAACAACACGTTCTCAGCAGTCAAGCAGAAAAAAGTATGCTTATCAACAAACATACTCCAACCATAACACTTGATGCTGAGGAACATCAAGAGATTTGTCAACAACTCAATAATGTCCTTCATCAAAAAAACCAGGTGGAATCGCTTTCTGATTCCATAGAGCAGGTATGTTCAGATCACAGCAAGAAAGATATCAACAACCATAAAAATAGTTCAGAATAAACTGATTTTCTGATCTTATTTCATCTTTTTTTTATAAAAGTTTTTAACCTGGCATTAGCAATAGATCACTTGATTGATAACCATGGAATTTAACGATGTTATCTTTAAACGAAAAAGCATTCGATCGTTTCAATCAACTCCGGTATCAGAGGAAATCATCTCTTCAATTCTCGATTGTGCCCGGGTTGCCCCATCATGGATGAATAAACAATGCTGGCATTTCATCATTGTAAATAAATCATCACTGATTGAGGAAATAGCAAAAACCAGTGTGATTAATCGTTGGATAAAAGAAGCACCAACTATTATTGTTGCCTGTGCAGATCCTCATCAAAGTGGGACCAACAATGACATTTCATATTTTACCGTTGATACCGCGATTGCTATGGAACACATTGTACTTGCAGCAACAAATTATAATCTTGGAACCTGCTGGATCGGTGGATTTAAGGAAGAAGATTTGAAAAGAATACTTGAAATCCCCCCAAGAATCAGAGTGATATCTCTTACTCCCTTAGGTTATCCAAAGGAAAAGCAAACTATCACGGATAAAAGCCGTTCTTTTTTTGTCCGCAGTACGAAACGAAAGAAGCTTTCAGAAATCACGCATCATAACGGATGGTAAGATGATGAGCTACAAATTGGCAAATCTTTTCTAATAGGGCGATATCCCTTTATTCCCTAAAATATATAATAGATACCTTTGATTCCGTTTGAATAATGAATGATATCAAAGAAGATTATTTTGATATAATGTATGAACCACTTGCTGGATCAAGTCTGAGCAATCTTTTCCATCTGTTAGCTCAAAATAGATTTCGTATATCAATACCCTATCTTCCACGATTGATATATGCTTTAAGCTTATCAACTCTTATTTTTCCTTTCCGGTTGAAAGAACATTATCAATATCATAAGAAAATTAGTAACATATCTATAGCTAAAGATCCCTTATTCATCATAGGTCATTGGCGAAGTGGTACCACCTTTCTTCATAATGTGCTCTCAGTTGATCCTCGTTTCGGTTATTGTTCCACATTTCATGCAACACTTCCCGCGGTGTTTCTCTCAAGTGAACACACTCTTAAACCAGTACTTTCGGCTAGCATTCCAACAACGAGACCAATGGATGATGTCGCCATGGGTACAGATCTTCCACAAGAAGAGGAATACGCCCTTGCCAATATCATACCCTATGGCTATTATAATGGATGGTGCTTTCCAAAAAATATTGATTATTACATGAGTATGATTGCTCTGGATGAACAACCATTATCCGTACAACAACTTTGGAAAGAAAACTATGGTTATTTCATCAAGAAACTGACCTATTATCAACAAAAAAAACAATTAGTTTTAAAAAATCCTGCTCATACCGCTCGAATTAAAACGCTTTTAGAACTATATCCCCATGCAAAATTCATTCATATCCATCGGCACCCCTATGATGTATTTTCCTCTATGAGAAAATTCATGCGCATCGTGCTTCCCCGGTATTGTCTGCAAACACCTCCGAGCATTACCAAAATGGAAAAATATATCCTAAAGAGCTATCGGAAGTTGTATCAAAAATACCTTAAACAAAAATCTCTTCTTGCAACAGATCAACTCATTGAAATCAGCTATGATGAGTTCATCTCAGATCCTCTTGCAATCCTTGATAATGTCTATTCAACCTTAGACATTGATCAATTTGGTTCAGTGAAACAGCTCTTTCAACGATATCTTACAGATCAACGAAAAGTCAAAACAAGTACGTATCAACTAACCGCAGAACAAAAACAACGAATTCAACAACACTGGCAGTTCGCATTTGATGCCTTTAACTATGAGGTCTAATTAGGGATTATTTCATTTTTTTCTGTAAAAACTGATCCATTTTGTCAAAGGCTTGCTTTAATACTTCTAACTGCGGAAGAATCACTGCTCTAAAATGATTCCTGCCATATACCGAGCAGAATCCTGATCCATGAACCACTAGCACACCAGTCTCATGTAACAAATCAAGGACAAATGCTTTATCGTTTTTCCAAATACCTTCGTCCATGGCATCAATCTTTGGAAAAATATAGAATGCCCCTTGTGGTTTCGCCGTTGAAATCCCCTGTAGTTCATTTAATCTTTTATAGGCATAATCCCTGCGTTCTCGAAGTTTTTCATTGATTTCTTTGATATGGTCTTGTGGTCCATTCAAGGCGGCGATACAAGCTCGTTGGCACACTGAGTTTGCACTTAACCGTGATCGAGCGATTCGCATAAACGCATCCTTAATTTCCTCCAAATTATCGCTATCATCCTTGAACAATACATAGCCCATTCGCCAACCCGGGACCAGAAATACCTTTGAGAATCCGTTAAAGGTAATCACGGGGACATCTTTTGAAAGACTTGCTGTAGCACATTGATCCTTAGAAAAGGTCAAATCATCATAGATTTCATCAGAGACAACCGGGATATGGTACTCACCAGCGATATCGATAATCTGTTTGATAACCTTTTCAGAGTACAACGCACCAGTAGGATTATTGGGATTAATAACCACAATGGCCTTGGTTCTATTAGACATCTTTTTTCTAATCTGATCAACATCAGGTTGCCAACCCTCATCCTCAAGACACCTATAGGCAACAGGAAGGGCGTCATTTACACGGGCGATAAGATTATATTGCGGATAGGTCGGCCCCGGTATTAAAATCTCATCATTGGGATCTAATGAAGCCTCCAGTAAAATCTGTAATGATTCCGTAACTCCAGTAGTCACACAGATATCATCAGGATGGTAAAAAACCTCATTTCTTGTTTTCTCCCGTTTTACGATTTCTTGCCGTAATTCAAGATACCCCTCAGATGGCGCGTAACCATTATATCCTTCTTTGGTTGCTTCAAATAATGCCTCCTTCATATGAAAAGGAGTATCGAAATCATACTTATTGGGATCACCAATGTTTAAATGGAGTATCTTTTTTCCTTTTTTTTCCAATTCACGGGCCGGAAGAACTACATCTCGTATCGCATATGAGATACCTTTTGATCGTTTGGATGCCTTAATCATAGGACTCCCTTCCAGAGAATCAACAGGTATCTTAAAAACTTAGTGGAATAAAAACCCTCTCTCTAAAAAAGATGTTCAAAGAAACATGATACCTTTTCAACTAAATGCATCCATTAATTTCAATCAAATTTCATTTCTTCCTATAGGAAGATAGATCCTCAGATTGACCACTTGCATTTACCACCTGTTGCAAAGCTTGATGGTATTCTTCAGCAGTTGACTGTAGCAACTCTGTAATCAATTGCTTAAGAAATTCACCTGATTCAATCTCAACTTTGGAATATTTCCATTTTTTATCTGATGCCTCATCAAGTGCAAGCAAAAAAGCATAGGATATGGATTTTGCCTTGGTATCGTCAGGTCCGTGTTTTAATTCAGTAAGCACTTTCTTTTTGCCTTGCGTCTTATAAACTCGAGCTAACTGATCGGCGAATCGAGCAAGTGAGGGAAGATCTTTATACGATGGTAGCTGACTCAACACATCTTCTCTTTTTTTATAGGTAAGAGCTGTTTCTACTATCGAAGAAGGTGTCTCATTAAGGCTTCTTAGTTCTGAAACGATCTTTTCATCATCAACAATGGATGATAAAAGCTCTTCAGCATAATCAGTCCAAAACAGTTCTAATACGGTATTCGGCGTGGCATTCTTTACAATTACAGGATGTTTGATACGCTTTAAAATAAATGATAATGCATATGATTCAGCCTCATTTGGATCTAACGATGAAATAAAAGCATCGACATCTGAACCAAATGACTGTTGATCC
>CAZQMI010000074.1:0-12049 GCA_964594475.1 uncultured Thermoplasmatales archaeon | reverse complement strand
TTGGTAACCCCTATGCTGGACCTCTGCCGATTTTTATAGATCGGATTTTTCAGAAGAAGAACCCATTGATCTATGAGGATGGAAAACAGACCCGGGATTTTGTTCATGTCTCAGATGTGGCCAACGCAAATATTTTAGCGATGAACGCAAATCAATCACAGCTTACCTGCAACATTGGAACTGGGAAAAGCACCACCATTCTCACCATGGCTGAGGATCTCATTGAGATTCTTGATGCTGATGTTACACCTGAGATCACCTATGAGTTCCGTGCTGGTGATCTGAGACATTCGCTTGCAGATATCTCGCTTGCAAAAGAAAAACTTCATTTCAAGCCTGAACTATCCTTTAAACAAGGACTTTCTGAGGTCGTCGAATGGGCACAAAGGAAGGTGGAAACAAAACCATGATTCGAGATAATCCATTGTTTAGTACTACAAACCAAAAATTCAATGTTATCATATTAGCCGCTGGAATTGGATCCCGGTTGAAACCAGAAACTGATTATATTCCAAAGGCGCTGGTGAAAGTTGGAAATGAACGAGCAATCGATCATTTACTGAAGAAATATCAGTATATCGCGGATAAGATCATCATCGCCGTTGGTTATAATGCAGAGTTACTTGAAAACTATACTCGTGGGAAATATTCATCGATGAATCTTTTCTTCAGTCGGGAAAAGGTTACTGAGTTATATGGGCCGGGTAAATCATTGGTCTATGCCCTGGATTTTGCATCGTCTCAACTTCCTACCATTATTACCTTTTGTGATTATGTTGTGGAAGATTTTTTTACCATTGATCAAGATGGACTGGGGGTGTGTAACCCTGTTGAAAAACAGGGTTCAGTCCTGGGAACGTATAAAACAGTTGCCTCAATTGAAGAAGGAATCATTTTAGGGTTGAATAAAAATAAGGATCTGAAACATCTGAAAAAAAATGGATTTACTGGGATTTCTATTTTTCATAACACCTTGTTTTTAAAGGCTCTTGCCTATGATGCTGCATCGGAGAAAGGAGTGAAAAACGTTGATTATGCGTTTGATATCGTTAATAAATATGTCTCAAAAATGAGGACGGTTGCGGTACCATTATCTAAGATGTTTGAATTCGGAACGGAAGATCTATTAAAGGAAACGAGGGAACATATCGATGGTAATGGATATCTCTAACTTTATTTTCAAACGATTCCAATCATTACAGAAGCAGCGGAGCCTGCGAGTAGGTATTTGTGGGAGAGCAGGAGCTGGAAAGACAACCCTTGCTCATAAGATCACCAAGGATTTACAGCGCTGGGATATCCCCTCGGTGAACTATTCTGGTGATTGGCGGTTTATCTTTGATTCAAATACCCGGAGGAAATGGTTGCGGGAAAAATGGAAGGTAGGTGTTGATGCCTATGTACAGGCCATTAATCAGTTTACTTGGTGGGATTTTTCAAAGATTAATGTTGATCTTAATACTATCTCTCAGGGAGAAAATATTCAAATTAAAAATGCCTATAACCGGTTGACGGGCAAAAAAGATGCAGAGATCAACATAAATGGGATGAATGATGGTGTCATCCTCTATGAGAACTGTATCCTCGGTGGAGTTGAGGTCCTTGAAACTCTTGATGTGATATTACTGTTGAACTCATCTGATATCCTTTGTTTAGAACGTATCATCAAAAAGGATATTCATCGTCGAACATTACCTGAAATCGCTGCTCGTTTCCTGGTGACAACGTATAGTGAAAATATGTTTTTTAACGTTATTTTTGATAAATTTTCAAATAAGACTGTAGCCTGTAATTCAGATGGTGATCTGGGTGAATATCCGGATCTTACAACGGTAAGTGAGATTCCGATTCCTCTTGAGCAAAAGGAATTTGTGACTCGTAAACGCGGTACGATTTTCTGTGATTTGGATGGAACATTGATTAAGCATGTTCCCATTCCTTCTGAAACTGGTGAGGAAATCAAAATCATTGATGGTGCCATTGAAAAACTCAGGGAGTTTCGAGAAAAGGATTATTATCTGGTGTTAACCACCTCGCGACCCTATACCAAAATCTTTGGTATCATTGAGAAACTAAAAGATCAGGGTATTGTCTTTGATCAGATCATTTGTGATCTACCAGTGGGTCCTCGTCATTTGATTAATGATTCGAAAAATGATGAGGTACGAGCTGTCGCTCACGTACTTAAAAGAGATGAGGGTATTTCCTCGGTTCAAATTGATTAATGGGTGTGATAAGCTATGATGAGCATAAAAGATGGTGTTTCGGATGTGTTGAATGATATCGTTACACCGTTGCCTCAGAGTCTGAAGAGTAGGATGCCAAATAGGGTAAAAAAAGCGTTTCGTGATAATTTCTATAAAGATCATGATGATGCTAGGCGGATTCAACAGTTTAAGGATATCCATCGTAATCAACGGTGTTTTATTATCGGAACAGGGCCATCACTTATTAAGACCAATCTTTCATTGTTACAGGATGAAATCACCTTTGGTGTTAATACCTTATATAAAGGATTCGGGGAAATCGGTATCGATGAGGTCTCCTATTACAGTTTAAGCGATCGAAATGTTTGGAAAATGAACTATCAAGAGATCCTTGATCTGAATTGTCCTTTGTTTCTTTCTGGTGCTGCGGGTAGAGAGTATTTACTTCATCAACAACGCTATGATCAAGCAGCAGATGATCCACCTATTATCTTAAAGGATCTGGGGGAATTGGTCCTTCATGGTTGGAAGGTAAAAGACATTGAGCAAGGGACGTATTATGGAAATTCGGTGGTTATTGATAATTGCCTGCAGGTAGCCTATTATATGGGTTTTTCAGAAGTGTACTTACTTGGTTGTGACTGTAGCTATAAGGGCGCTCATCATTTTGATGGGGAAGAATATGATTTTCAGTTCAAATCAAAAAAAGAGGAAAAACAGTTCAAAGAGGATGTGAAGCATTGGTCGTATGTATTTCAGGCCTATGAGATCCTTCGAGATGGATTCAAAAAAGATGGGCGAATGGTCTATAATGCAACACCTGGCGGGGATCTTGAGGTTTTTGAACGACGATCATTAGAGGACGTGTTCAATGAAAAGTGAAAAAACTGATATCGTCATCCATGTGGGTTTACATAAGACTGGGACGACTTTTTTACAACGGCAGGTGTTTCCCTATATTCAAGACATTCATTTTGTTGATAAGGAAGAATCTATTAGATTTGATATGAAACTTGAAAAAAACAAGATCAATTTGATTAGTAATGAAGATTTATCTGGTGATCCCTGGGGAGGAGATGTGGGGGATCGTTTTCAGATCGCTCAGCGGCTAAAGGGAGCTTTTCCTGATGCACGTATCATTGTTGGAACCCGTGAAAAGAATTCATGGATTAAATCATTATATAAAAATTATGTACGTAAAGGCGGTATTTACGACTTTGATGATTTTATGAAATATGTTTTTTCCGAAAGACGATTCAATTATAACGAATATATTGATTTTTTAAAGGAATTATTTAATGATATCCACGTCTATGATTTCTCAGAATTAAAAAAAGATTCAGTTCAATTTGTAAAAGACATTTGTGATTTTATTGGGTGTATTGTCCCTGATTTTGATAATAAAAAAAGAAATGTTGCCTGGAATCAAAGGCAGATTAAATTAGGATTGTTTTTGAATAGATTATGGTACAATGAACGATTCAATCCCAACGGAAAAATTCGAATACGGCCGAAACCTCGTTTTATTGTATCGATATTAAATGGGGAGACCTACTGATGAAAGAGTTAAAAGAAAAATTAGCAGACAATACGTTTACGATTGGGTCCTGGATCACCATCGGAAATGAAAGTGTTACCGAAATTATGGCTCAACGTCGGTTTGATTGGTTGACCATTGACATGGAACATAGTGCTATAACCTTGGATATCACCCAACGTTTGATCCAGGTTATTGATCAATACAAGCTTCCTGCGTTGGTCCGAGTTGGTGAAAAGAATTCGAATCTTATCAAACGGGTGATGGATGCTGGAGCCGCGGGTGTCATCGTTCCCAATGTGAAAACGGTTGAGGAGGCTGAAAATGCGGTGAAATCCGTGAAATATCCTCCCATCGGTTTTCGAGGTGTTGGTCTCGCACGAGCTCAAGGATATGGGTTTCAATTCGAAGCCTACAAGAAACATAATCAAGAACAAGGGATTGTGATTGTTCAAATCGAACATGTGCAGGGAATAGAAAAATTAGAGGAAATACTTGCTGTTGATGGTGTAGATGCTAGTATGATCGGTCCGTATGATCTTTCTGGTTCATTGTCAATGCCTGGGGAACTTACTCATTCACTGGTAAAGGAACAAATTAATCGGTATTTGACGATTTGTATGAAAATGAAGAAACCAGCAGGTCTTCATGTCATTCCACCTGATATTACAGAGGTTCAGAAACGAAGATCAGAAGGATTTTCTTTTGTTGCATTTAGTTTGGATACGTTGTTTCTAGGAAAGAAAATCGATGATGAACTAGGTGAATTATAATGAATGTTGTAGGTATCATTCCAGCCAGGATGGGATCCACTCGATTCCCAGGGAAACCACTGGAAAAAATACTGGGAAAAGCAATGATATTTCATGTTTATCAGCGAAGTCAATTATCTGAACGGATAAACGATTTATATATTGCTACTTGTGATTCCGAAATAGAACAATATTGTCATGATCATAACATGAACTGTGTGATGACCAAAAAAACCCATAAACGGGCATCAGATAGAGTAGCTGAGGCAATGGAAAAAATCATCAAACAAACCGGTAATCAGATAGATATACTAGTAATGATTCAAGGAGATGAACCAATGGTGTTTCCAGAGATGATCGATGAATCAGTTCATCCCTTTTTTGAGGATGATTCCATTGTGGTCACCAATCTCATGGCGCCATTGAAAACCCGAAGGGAACATGAGGACCCCAATGAAGTGAAAGTAGTGGTTAATCAAGATCATTTCGCTTTGTATTTTTCTCGTGAACCGATTCCATCAAATAAAAAGGAAGACAATCAAGGATTTCTATTTAAACAAGTCTGCATTATTCCCTTTACTCATGACTTTTTACTCAAATTTAATGATTTAAAGCCAACTCCATTGGAACAAATTGAATCAGTGGACATGTTACGGGTATTAGAACATGGATACAAGGTAAAGATGGTTCCAACCAAGTTTGATACCTATAGTGTTGATACCAAAGATGATCTGCAGCGGGTTGAACAAGCTATGAAAAACGATCCATTGATTCAAAAATACCTCTAGAAAAAATCCCGGAAGACGAAAAGGAATTGATGAGAATGAGTGAAGCAAAGATTCTGATATCCAGTCGTTCATTTGGAAAGATACAATCAGGTGCCATCAAACGATTAGAAGACCATGGATTTATCCCGGTGATGAATCCAACAGGTAAGAAATTACAAGAGGAAGAGATTCTTCAGCTCATCGATGATGATGTGGTTGGAATAATCGCAGGGACTGAGCAGATTACTGAAAAAATACTGGAAAAATCAAGTAAGTTACAGGTTGTCTCACGGTATGGTGTGGGAATGGATAACGTGGATGTATCTGCGGCTCGAAAACATGATATCACCGTGGTAAACACACCAGATGCTCCTGCGCTAGCAGTAGCTGAATTGACCATGGGTTTTATGTTTTGTTTATTGAAGCGAATGGGATTGTGTGATCGTCGGTTGCGAAAAAAGGAATGGAATGGAGAAGTAGGTAACCTTCTCACCGGTAAAACGGTTGGCATCATTGGTCTTGGAAGGATTGGGAAAAAACTGGTAACCATGCTTGAACCTTTTCAGGTTGATATGCTTGTCTGCGAACCTTGTCCGGATGAATCATTTATCAAAACATATAACATTAGGATTGTTGAGTTAGATGATTTGTTGGAATCTTCAGATATTATAACCTTACATATTCCTTTGACAGATGAAACAGAATACATCATTGGAAAACAAGAGCTTTCACAAATGAAAAAGGAAGCGATTTTGATAAACACTGCTCGTGGTGGATTGGTAAATGAAAAAGAGTTATACAATGCATTGAAAGAAAACATCATTTCTGGTGCTGGAGTTGATGTTTTTGAACATGAACCAGATACGAACAATCTTGAAACATTGGACAATGTGATTGTCACTCCTCATATTGCTACTCTTACCAAGGAAACACGAAAGCAAATGGAAATTGAAGCAGTTGATAACGTCATTAATAATGTGAGGTGGAAGCAATGAAGAAAGTTGTGGTATTTGGTGGATCTGGTTTTCTAGGCAGTCACACTGCTGATGCACTCTCTGAAAAAGGCTATGATGTCACTATTTTTGACATCCAGAAATCACCCTATTTAAAAGATAACCAGGAGATGATTGTTGGTAATGTTCTTGATACCTCTTCGGTTGAAAAAGCAGTTGAACAAGCCAATATAGTTTATAATTTTGCAGCCATGGCCGATATTGATGAAGCATATAAAAAACCAGTAGAAACTATTGAAATGAATATTCTGGGTAATACCAAAATTCTTGAGGCCTGTCGGAAATACACTGTTGACCGGTTTGTCTTTGCAAGTACCGTATATGTGTATAGTGATAAAGGATCATTTTATCGGAGTAGTAAACAAGCCTGTGAACTTCTCATTGAAAACTACCATGAAGCGTTTAACTTAGATTACACAATTCTACGTTATGGATCATTATATGGACCTCGTGCACAGGATACCAATTGGATCCATAAAATTGTGAAACAGGCATTAACCGAAGGAAAAATCACTCGTCATGGCGATGGGGAAGAAATTAGAGAATATATTCATGTGAAGGATGCAGCTGAGTTAAGCGTTCAGATTCTATCTGAAAACTATAAAAATCGGATTGTTACCATCACCGGTAATAAATCGATGAGAATCAAGGATCTTCATTTGATGATCAAAGAAATGCTGAATAACAAAATAGAACTTGAGTTTCTACCTCCTGTATCTGATACGCATTATGAGATCACCCCCTACACTTTTAATCCAAAAGTAGCAAAGAAACTAGTGAGCAATGAATATTATGATCTGGGGCAGGGTATTTTGGAATGTTTAGCTGAGGTGAAAAGGAAACTAGATGTAAATCATAAGAATGAAGGGTGATGGATGTGTATCAACTCCTTTCATATCTTATTGATCAATCATCACCGATGTATGGTGGAAGACCTGGTTTTCAATCAAACACTGCTTCATCCATTTCAAATGGTGATTCAGCAAACACTAAACAATGGGAATTTCCCAATCATCTGGGAACACATGTTGATTTTCCTTATCATTTTTTCAATGATGGACAAACACTTGAGGATTTTCCACTGGATTACTGGGTATTTTCTGATGAATCCATCCAAGTGTTAGAAATTTACAACGATGAACAGCATTATCTGATTGATCCTGACATGATTTCTCCCCAGAAGTTTAACGATCGGGCTCGTTTGGTGTTACTTAAAACAGGATGTTATCGTTTTCGAGGTCAACAACGCTACTGGAAATATAACCCAGGAATTAGCTTAAAATGCAGTCAATGGATCAAAAAAAATTTTCCAGCGCTTACCATGATTGGTATTGATACCATTTCAGTGTCAAGTTATCAGCATCGTCCAGAAGGAAGAAAGGTTCATAAGCTTTTACTGAACCCAGATCATCCGGTGTTACTAATTGAGGATATGAATCTAGAAAAAATAACAACGAATAGTTATTTCAATCAGCTGTGGATTGTTCCATTGATGGTAAAAAACATGGATGGGTGTCCATGTACAGTTATTGCGGATGTGAACTGAATGACAGAATCAAAGCAGGGAATTGATCTTGGTCAATTTGAGGCGATTTTATTTGATTTTGATGGAGTACTCGCTGATTCAATGCATGTGAAAACAGATGCGTTCAAAGCATTATTTGAACGTTTCAGCGATGATATCGCTGAGAAAGTTGTGAAGCATCATATCGAACATGGCGGAATTTCACGGTATGAAAAAATCAGATATTATTATGAACATTTCCTGGATACAAAAATCGATGAAAAAATGGTTAATGAGATAGCAGACGAGTTTTCACGGCTTGTCGTGGGGAAAGTATTGAAATCTCCTTGGATTACAGGAGTTAAAGAGGTCTTAGATCGTTATTATGAAGAGGTGGATATGTATGTTGTTTCTGGAACCCCACAAGAAGAACTTGAAATGATCATTGAAAAACGAAATATGGCAAAATATTTCAAAAAGGTATATGGTAGTCCTGAAACAAAACCTGAGATAACTAAGAGAATCATAGACCATAACGGTTATAATAAAAAAAAAGTGTTATTCATTGGAGATAGTCTTTCTGATTACCGAGCGGCAAAGGAAACAGATATTCAGTTTTTAGGAGTTGTTAATAATCCTGCGGAAAATCCATTTCCGGAAAAAACGACAGTCATCAATAATTTTTCATGTTTTTAGGTTTTAATAAGTCGTTAATTATTATTTAAGATATTTGTAATTTACATAAATAAGATAGCCATACAGGAAAAAAATGAAAAATATAAAGACCTTGAGGCGATTCTTTTTAGGTAACTATTCATTTTAATATAGGATAGTAATGAATCATGATTGATACAATTATAATCATACGGCCTCGAAGATTTTCTACACGTGATTATCACCGTTTTGGAATAGAGACTTTCATGAAAAACGGCTTTAAGGTAAAAGTAATTGACATTTCAGGTATTGTCAATGTTGAGATTGCAAATAAGGAAAATGTTAAAGAAGAAGTAACACTAGATATTGTGGAAAAAGTATCTCATAAAAGAAATGCAATGGATGTGTTCGAAAGTTTTCAATCGAATGTATTTGTTTTGTTAATGTTTCCTTTTTCTATTAACAGGTATTGGATTATACGTTCCCTTAACAAATCAGCTGCTAGAATTGGAGTTTTTTTTGCAAATGAACCAATAAGTATTGAGAAATCTTCAAAGAAAAAAATAAGCTATTATGTTAAAATGATTAAAAATTATTCATTTTCCGGGATTTTTCAGAATTTGTTAAATATTTTAAATCAAAAATTTGCTTTTACAAAGTTTCTAATGAAACCTGTTGATATGGTCATTGTTGGCGGTAAAAAACAATTGCATGGTATACCTTACAAAATAAGTAATAAAACGACTATTTGTTGGACACATACATTAGATTATGACATCTATCTTAGTGAAAGGGATAAATCAACCAAAACTGAACCTATTGCTGTTTTTCTTGATCAGTATCTCCCATTTCATCCAGATCGTATGTTTGGGAAAAATAAAATGCAGATTGATCCTAATTACTATTATAAAAACCTAAATGATTTTTTCGATCTAATAGAAAAAAAAATGGGTTTAAAGGTTGTTATCGCTGCTCATCCAAGAAGCGATTATAGTAATAAGGATTATTTTTCTAATAGGCAAATCATTTATGAAAAGACATCGCTCCTAATTAAAAAAAGTGCGCTTGTCATTGCTCATAATAGTACTGCCTTAAACTTTGCTATACTGTATAAAAAACCAATAATTTTCATAAAATTAAAACAAATGAAAAATGATAAATTCAATATTTACATTGATAAATATGCTTCCCTGCTTGGAAAGGAAGTAAGAATAATTGATGATGCAGAAGAAAACGATATTGTTGGTGAATTAAAAATAAATGATGATTGTTATGAATCTTTTATTTCAAACAATATTAAGACAAAACATTCCAAGGAGAAGTTTTCTTGGGAGATTGTTTGCGATGAACTTAAAAAATTGTAACCTTTCATTGTTGGAAAGGAAGAAGGATAATGAATAAATATAGTGTTCTAGCGATTGTACCTGCTCGAGGCGGGAGTAAGGGTTTGTTTCGAAAAAACATTAAAATACTCTGTGGAAAACCTTTGCTTTATTATTCAATCAAAGCAGGATGTGATTCAGAATATATTGACAGAGTTATTGTATCTACAGAAGATAATGAAATTGAAAAAATCGCAAAAGAGTATCAAGCTGAGGTAGTTAAAAGGCCAGATAATTTATCGAAAGATAATACTCCTTCATTATTTGTATTTCAACAGGTAATTGATTTTTTATCTGAAAAAGAACAATATATACCAGATATTATCGTCATTTTACAACCAACCTCCCCATTAAGAGCGGTTACTGATGTTGACAGTTCAATTGAGAAATTGATCAATGAACAATGTGATTCGGTAATCACTGTTAAAAAGGTTCATCATCCCCCACAGTGGATGCTGAAACTTGATGAAAAGGGAAGGATTGAAAATGTGTTTGGTAACGATAATATTATCCAGAGACAGCAGATAGGCAATATCTATTCGCCAAATGGTGCGATTTATGTTTCATGGACTGATGTAATAATGAACAAAAATACCTTAAGAGGTCCTGATACAAGAGCATTAATCATGCCCGATGAAAGATCGATTGATATAGATACTGAACTTGATTTTTTTATAGCAGAAAAACTACTGATGGAATATGGAATATATTTACATAAAGAATAAAAGAATTGGTGCTGATGACCCTGTTTTTATCATTGCTGAAGCAGGGGTAAACCATAACGGTGATTTCAATTTAGCAAAAAAGTTGGTTGATGTTGCAGTTGAAGCTGGTGCTGATGCGGTGAAATTTCAAACTTATAAAACAGAAGGTGTTGTTTCTCGTTTAACTGACTCCGCGCAATATGCAAAGGAAAATATGGGAAGAGAAATTAACCAGAATGAGTTGTTAAAAGAGTTAGAATTATCCTATAATGAATTTATCAAATTAAAAAAGTATTGTGATAAAAAGAATATAATCTTTCTTTCAACTCCTCATTCATTCGATGCCATTGATTTTTTAGATGAGTTAGTACCAGCATTCAAATTTGGCTCTGGTGATTTGACAAATATTCCTGCTCTTAAACATGCGGCAAAAAAGCAAAAACCATTAATCCTTGGAACTGGAATGGCTACTCTTGATGAGGTGAAATTTGCAGTAAAAAAAATCAAAGAAACAGGAAATGATCTAATCGTAGCTCTCCATTGTACGACAAATTATCCATGTCCAATTGAGGAAGTAAACATGAATGCGATGAAAACCATGCAAAACAAACTTGATTGTTATGTTGGTTACTCTGATCATACAGTAGGGACTCTTGTTCCAATTATTGCAGCAAGTCTTGGGGCGGTAATTATTGAAAAACATTTTACGCTTGATAGAAAACTTAAAGGCCCTGATCACAAAGCTTCACTTGAGCCAACTGGACTACAAAGGATGGTGAGTTCCATAAGGGATGTAAACATCGCGATGGGAATTCATGAAAAAAAACCAACAAACAAAGAGATGGAATTAATAAAAAAGATAAGGAAAAGTATTGTTGCTAAAGAGTATATAAAGAAAGGCGAGAGAATAAATAGAGATAAGCTAGAAATAAAAAGACCGGGACATGGGATTCAGCCTTATGATTTAAATAAAATAATAGGTAAATCAGCAAGAACTGATATTAAAAAGGATGAAATAATCGATTATAAAATGGTTGAGTAGGATGAGAAAAATTGCTGTTGTTACAGGTACTCGTGCAGAATATGGCTATTTAAAACCGCTGATGGAAGCGATTGAAAAGGATAAAATACTTCAGTTGACACCCATTATTACTGGTATGCATATTCTAAATGAATTTGGAAATACAGCTAGACTTGTTGAGAAGGATTTTCCTAATGCAGTAAAAATAGAAATGAAATTAGAACAAGATAATTTAAAAGCTATGGCATATTATTTATCCTCAGGTATAAAAAATTTTGCTGATTTTTTTGAATTAAATGATATAGATATCATCATTGTTTTAGGTGATCGATCCGAAGCATTGGCTGCGGCACTTGCAGCATTATATCTAAACATACCAATTGCGCATATTAATGGTGGCGATGTATCTGGAGGAACAATTGATGAACAAATAAGACACGCTCTAACAAAAATTTCACATATTCATTTTGTACATAATGATATTAATGCTAACAGAATTAGAAAAATG
>CAZQMI010000073.1:3356-12297 GCA_964594475.1 uncultured Thermoplasmatales archaeon | reverse complement strand
TGAACCATGGAAAAGGATATGTGAATCTCAATGGCTATGCCATGGATGGACAAACCGGTTCCTTTGACCTGGTAAACATTACCTTTGACGCCATTGGTGAAGCTGGAGATTACTGTGATCTCATCTTCATTGAATCAATGTTATATACTGCCGATCCACAGCCAAGCTCGATTGCTCACACAAGCGATGATGGATATGCAGAAATCAAAGAGTCCAATGGAGGCGGAACACAGCAAACCACGGTAACTATTGATGATATCGCCATCCCATCAGGTGGCACACAAACAACATCTGTATCCATAACAGCAGTTGAAAACCTTGGATCATTCCAGATTAATATCACTTGGAGCCCCAGCATTGTTGATCTTACCGCTGTGAGCGAAGCAGCAGATTTCACTGTTTCTGAATATATCAACCATGATCAAGGCTATGTAAATCTCATCGGTTACACGTTAAATGGAAAAAGCGGTTCATTTGATCTAGCGGATTTAGAGTTCGATGCTATTGGTGCAGCTGGGAGCAGCTGTGATCTTTTGTTTGCATCATCAGAACTATTAACTGCTGATCCACAACCCGCTGATATCGTTCATCTCAGCGTTGATGCAGAAGCAGTCATCGATGATGGATCAGGTGATGATCAAACCACGGTAAGCATTGCCGATACCAATATTCCTGCTGATGGAAGTAATACATCATTGATCACTGTTTTCAATGTAGACAATCTTGGATCATTTGAAATGAATATCAGTTATGATCCAACCGTGGTTGATATTCTTAGTGTCTCTGATGCATCCGCGTTCACGGTGTCATCCTATGTGAACCATGGAAAAGGATATGTGAATCTCAATGGCTATGCCATGGATGGACAAACAGGGAATGTGAATCTAGCATCTCTAAACATCAAAGCCATTGGAACAGATGGAAAAAGCTGTGATCTAATGATTCAGCACTGCATTCTACTCAACGCAGATCCACAACCAAGCACCATTGCTCACCTTCTCAATCATGGAAGTGTCAGCATCAAACAGGAAACAACCAATGATGACGGAGGGGGATCAAATGGTGGAGGAGGTGGATTTACCGCTCCTCAAAACAACCCCCCAGAAGCCGATCTGAGCGCTGGTGCTCCATACACTGGAAATGTCAATGAATTCATCAGATTCGATGCCACATTAAGCTCTGATAGTGATGGTACCATCATCAGTTGGTTCTGGAACTTTGGAGATGGAACGAACGCAACTGGACAAAATCCGTCTCATCAGTATCAAACAGCAGGAACCTACACGGTAGGCCTCACTGTTACCGATGATGACAATGCAACTGATACCGCTACGACATCTGTCATTATCACCCAGCCAAATCGACCACCAAGCACACCGAGTATCACCGGAGAAATCATGGGATCCACTGACACCAGCTATGTTTATAGCTTCGGATCAACTGATGCAGACAATGACACCATCAGATATCATATCAACTGGGATGATGGAACCAGTGATTCCACAAACCATACACCTTCTGATACCAAACAAACCATGAGTCATCAATGGAACACCCCAGGTATTTACACCCTCAGCATCCAAGCAGAAGACCAATACAATGCCACCTCATCACAGGCAACCATGAACATCTTTATCGATGTTCTCATCAGCTATATCAACGGCACTATCACCGGTTATCTCATCGATGAAGACAACGACGGCGTCTATGAACGATTCCATAACAATGCAACAGATGATGACTGCACCGTTGAACAACACACTGAGGGAAGCTATCTTATTGATAGTGACAACGATGGCAACTGGAACTATGCATACAACATGGAAAGTGATAGCCTGGAAAGCTACAGTTCATCAACACCAAATGAAGAGGATGAACCCATGGATTTCACTGGTGTCTATGCATTAATCGGAATCATCGTTCTGCTGCTGATCGTCTTTGGCTATTTCACCATGCAAAACAAGAAAAAATAAACACCGTCATCTCCTTTTTTATTTTTTTTATTTTCTCTTATCAATACCAGATTACACCAGGCATCCTATCTATAACAATACTTATATAATCAAACTTTTATTTAATACTGAACTCTTAAAGATACCCAATCAAAAACGGGGAAGGGAAACCATGAGCAAATTCACATCATCATCACATCAACAGATATCATCAGCACCCATCAACAGATCACCTCAAATGATTCCACCCCGTTTTTCGCTGATAATCATCTTTTTTTTCATCCTCAGCTGCACTCTTCCACTCCACATTGGATCAACTGCGAACACGAGCATACCAACTCAGCCCCCCATCACGTTTTCCATGGATCACACCACCACCTCACTTTCCATAACCTTTGCTCTTAACACGTATCATCTCACACCCATAGAAATCAATGATGCTCAGTACTATAAACTCAGCATCCCAGGCGAAATCAATTTTCAACCCAGAGGCCACCCCGCTCTTCCCAGTATCAGAAGAAATCTGATCATACCCAATGATTCAACACCAAAGATCACCATCACTCAAAGCAGTTATCATCACCAACAGATCGCTATTGCTCCCTCAAAGGGAATCATCAACCGCTCAACCAACCCAGCACTGGTTCCCCACCAGTTTCATCGTATCTACCAACAATCAAGCTGGTATCCAACACCAATTATCACTCTCAGTGAACCATACCGGATACGAAATCGTACAGCAGCCACCTTGATCCTCACCCCATTCCACTATCATCCAATGGAACAAACCCTCCGTGCATATGATCAAATCACCTTCACCATCACCTTTGACACCCCTCGACCGTCTCGCTTTATCTCAGCACACCTCCCTGATTTCAATCAACAACGAAGCGATGATTTCTTTTTCAATGACCACCACATCAGAAACACTACAACAAATCCTGAACGCATGCTGATCATCAGCAATGACAGTCTCAGCCCATATCTCTCATCATTTATCAAATGGAAAAACACTGTAGGAATTCAAACCATGCTAACCAACCGATCAGCTATAGGAAACGGCACCGCACAGGCCATCAAACAATATATCAAACAGCAATACCAAACCAACAATATCACCTATGTCCTCCTCATCGGGGACAGCCAGCAACTCCCCACCCTGTTCATCAACGACACCGCCTCTGATCCCAGCTACAGCTATGTCAGCGGTGACGATCACTACCCTGACCTATGCATCGGAAGATTCAGCGCACAAACACCCAAGCAGCTCATCACTCAAATAAACCGCAGTATCCACTATGAACAACACCCCGATCCCCATGGAAACTGGTACCACCATGCAATTGGTATCGCATCAGATGACGGACCAGGAGACAACGATGAATATGACTGGGAACACATCAGAATCATCAGACAACAACTTCTCAACACCAGCTACACCCTGATCGATGAACTCTACGATGGCAGCCAACAAGAAAACGATTCAGATGGCGACCCCACTCAACAGGATGTATTATACAGCCTCAACGCTGGAAGAAGCCTGCTTAACTACTGCGGACATGGTGGACCCACACATTGGACCACCACTGGATTTGATAATTCCGATATCGATCAACTACAAAACAGCTATCAGCTTCCGTTCATCATCTCTGTAGCCTGTCATAATGCTCGATTTCATGATTATGAAACCTGTTTCTGTGAAACCTGGATGCAAAGTAGCAAACAGGGTCAACCCACTGGCGCCGTTGCCATATCCGGATGTAGCGATGCCATCAGCTGGGACCCACCCATGTCCGGTCAAGACCACATGATCAAATCACTCTGTGAAAACCAAACCCATACCATTGGAAAAATCCATACCAATGGCTGCATACAAATGAACATCGAATACGGAAAAGCTGGCGAAGCCGTCACAGACATCTGGCATCTCTTTGGTGATCCCTCCCTGCAACTACGAACAAACACACCATTTCCACTCACCGTTGATCATCCCAGCATTCTATTCAGCAATCAACCCAATCTCACCATCACCGTTCCCAATCAAACAACCGCACGATGCGGCCTATCACATAATGGATCATTTATCAATGCAGCGTTTACCAACAAAACTGGTATTGCCCACATCACTCTTCAAACAGCTATTAACACTTATGATCACCTCCTGCTCACAGTGACAGCAGCAAACAGCATCCCCTACCAATCACCGATCATGATCATCAATCACTCACGACCCTACATCCAAAACATCACACATCATCCAGAAAAACCCCGCCCTGACCAACCAGTCAACATCACCGCACACATCACCGATCACACCGGATTACACCAGGTGAATCTCACCATCACCAATCCAAATAATACTACCTATACCTATCCGATGAATCAGCAGAATGAAACCATCTATTCTCTCAATCAAAGCTACCCCACACCAGGAATATATACCTACAACATCACAGCCGTAAACACCAATGAAAACAGCAGCACATCACCTGATCACATCTTCACCGTGCAGCCACCAGACACCACTCCACCCGTGATATCTAATCTCACCGCCTATCCAAATCCACAACTAATACACCACCCGGTTACCATCATCTGTGATATAAACGATGATTCACCACTACACACCATCAATCTCAGCATTAAAAACCCCAGCAATCACAACCAAACCATCATCCTTCACTCAAACACCAGCACCTACCAACACACCCAACCGTATCACATAACTGGAACCTACCACTACTCAATCACAGCTATGGATAACAACCAAAATAAGAACCAAACAGCAACGTATGAGTTCATCATCGAACAAAACATACCACCCAATGCCACCGCTGACCGCTACACAACTGCCAAAAACACCGTACTCACCATATCCGGCCCAGGAATCCTTGCAAATGATAACGATCCTGACAACCGACCCGCACCACTCACAAGCATGCTTACACACACCACCAGCAACGGAACCCTTGCACTCTTCTCCGATGGATCCTTTACCTACTACCCAAAACCAAACCACACCGGAATCGTAACCTTTACCTACCAAGCATACGACGGAGCAAACATTTCAGAAAATACCACCGTACAAATCATTATACTAACCAATGAACAACGCGCAGATCTCAACAACGACAGCATCCTCAACTCAGGAGACGTCAGGTATCTCGCAAAATATCTCACGGATGATCCAGATTTTCAACCACTACATGGTGAAGCAGATGTCAACAATGATGCAGTCATCAACGTTGGAGACGTCCGATATCTAGCCAAATATCTCACCGGGGATCCACAGTATTATCCATTATATCCGTGAAGTATTGAGCTAAGAGATAAATATCTTCTGCATTTTATTGACATCATGTTGGTAGGTATATTATGAGGTTAAACCAGATATCAAAGCCATTTTTTCCTTTTAACATAATAAAATACAATTAAAGCTGAACATATTGTTAATACTTCAAATCCAGGTGTAGTCTCATCAACAGCATCAGTTTCATCATCGTTTTTTAACAATTTGTACTGCATTGAATTTGGATCGATAGAAGCATTATATTCAGTAGGAATGAACACTGAATCTTCTGATAACTCCTTCAGATCTCCACTGTATTTTAACCAACTCACAAATGTATGATTACCTACTGATTCATCCTCAATTTGAGATAAATTATTCGTCAATTCATATAATAATAAAATATCATTTTCATCCTTCATTGGTTCTTCTGAAAAAATATAAACACTAATATTTGAATATCCTTGATTTAGACTTGATATTTTCATGGGATAAAAGGGATAATCTGGTTGAAAGATTATTTTTAATGGAGTAGCAACACCTTCAACGAGATCGGAATGATATTTTTCCTCTCTTTCAGATAAACATTTATTTTTAATTTCAGAAATATCATTATATAATGTTATTCTATTCAAATAATCCGGGAACTCAATGATTGATTGATTAAATACATCACCGAAACAATCACTTTCAGTTCTTCTTTCAAGAAGATTAATTATATCTACAATATCTTGCATTAACGCATATTTTCTTATTATTAACTTAGAAGAATTATTTTCAAAATTTGTTGTCACATACACATTTTCAATGATATACTTACAGACATCCTGATACTCTCTTAGGATATTATATTGTTCAGTTTCATTTAAATCAATCTCAAACTCAGAAAAACAGAGGGGGATTAACGTAATATTATCATAAATATCGATATTTGTTCCCATGCACTCAACGATATCAGATAAGTAATTATTATCGCCATTCATATCAGGCAAAGCATCTTCCAGCTGCCATAAAAATTCATAGATGACAAGGTCATTATATAAATAATAATCTCCAATCGAAGAATTTATTTTCAGATATTCATTTGTCGTTTGATTGAGAACCTCCACGATTTTTTCAATCTCATTTAAAATAGTTTGATTCACAACCAAATGTGAAATATTTATCTTATTTGCGACAAACCAATAGTTTTCTTTACTACAATAATGCTGTAAAAGGGGAATTGTATCTAAAGAAACGGGATAGCTATTATTATTTAACCAATTTACAAGAAGAGTTGCATTTGTGGCCTTTAAAATAGTGATATCATAGAAACTCACTGTTTTATTTTCGATTACTTGTACACCCTTGCTCTCGTAATAATTTCTCCAATGATTGTATTCCTCGGTCAATAAGGAGGGAAAAAAAGCCTCTGCAAGATCATAGAAAATCGATATATCTCCCCTTGTTACCATTGGTGGAACATTTGAAGGAATCGGGATTACCCAGGCAAGGTTTGAAAGATTTTGATTTGCAATCCTAGTGGATATAATTAAAGTTTCATTAGTTCCATCCCAGTCAATAACCGCCTTTTGCGATGGTATAAAAACATGATCATTATAATTTCCACTGATAACAGCTCCATCACCTAAACAGTGACCCATGAATAATGCAATCATAAAAAACAATGAAATGCATAATTTTAGTTTACAATTCATTACCCTACCACTCCTTTAATATGTTAATTTGAAACTAGATACCATTATTTAAATCTGCTCACATTTTTTTCAAAGCGGACACAATATTTCTCTTTAAAATAACTACTCTTGATTATTTCAACTACTCAAAGTACTAAAGAATTAAAAACATTTAACACTATTTTCAGCATACGTTACTATATTACAACAAACATAATTATTATTCATAGTTGAAACGTTTCATATGTCATTATCGGATTTAAAAAAACACCAACGAAATAATTCATTAATCTACGTAATCTTCAATGTTTTTTTTAAACCATGGAAAGGTGCAATTCAAGTAACCAAAGATAAAACGAAATTTAAAACCATTGCTTTGATTCTTTTTTTCATCGGGTTGTTACGTGGTATATTCGAAACAATGATGGTTTATGGGCTGGCAAATAAAATAAATGAGTTCTATTCATCTTTAGGAGATCTTGATTGGTATCTATATAACGGTGGTCCCTTTATCATTTCAAATATCATTACACCTTATTTTTTTTGGCTAGGTGTAAGCTTTATAGTCCATGAAGAAGGAAAGTTTTTTGAAGGAATCGGAAAATATGAAGATACTCTCAGGTTCTATGGGATTTTTATGATTTCTTACCTCTTTATCATTATTCTGAATTTCATTCACCTTTATACAAACCTCCCATTTCTTTACTATGATGTTTCAACGTTTTATGGTCCCTATTTCGGTGTCGGTCATATAAGTATTTTCATTTGGATAAGCATTGTGAGCTTTTTTGTATTTACCAAACAATACCAGTTACAAAACTTACCGGCTATGATACTTTCTATTTCGCTTCCACTGATCGCAATGAGTGCTTATGTCTACTCCGTATTCATTACCTCCTTTGTATTTCAACAAAAATCACTTTCCTCTTATTTTACTATGAATGTTTCCTATATTTTTATCACCTTGTTAATCACGCTCATCCTATTTTATTTAAAAAAAGAAAAAATTAACCACTAAAATTATTATAAAATTATTTAATATATTTAATTACATGAAAATAACCAAAAATATTATATTTTACTGATTCATTACATCCAATCATACATCGGTAATATTGAGGAAACATATCAACCGGGAGGCAAAAGTATGACAAAACAAATTAAAAATATAAATAATAAAATTAATTCTATAAAAAATGTTAAGAAATTGTTTTTGGTTGGAATAATAAATTTTTTATTACTTTCATCACTTTTAATGAATGTTAGTTTTTCCACCGGAGAAGTAAATGCATTAGAAAATGCTGTCTACTACTATGACGATATCCAAATGACTGTCACTAGCAACCAAACGTCATTTACCTTTGAAACCTCATCAAGTCTCTCGCTATATTTATTGGAAAATATGTCACGGGTTCGAACAAATGCAACTGTTCTCTATGAAATGCCACTAATTAACCAATCCGGACCAACCATTGAAGGATCAGAAGGAGTCTATAGTACAGCTCCAATGGAAACAGATTTCATTCTTAGTTGTCAAGAAAAAAACTTCACTTTAGATCCCCAAATATTTTCACTTTATGTCAATAATGAAGAAAAATTCAATTTAACCACTGAACACCTCAATACAACCTCAGTAAATGATTTTATCCAAGGACAAGAATTCAATGATATTACCATCAATGGATCATTGGATGCACCAGACATTGCCTTCTTAGAAAACGAAAGTTACTCTGTACCAGTCGAATTCTATGTAAAAATGATAGTAACAAAAGATGGAACCCCCGTTTCAAACACAACCGTTGATTTCTATCTTGATGAAACCTACAAAACAACCACAACGAATGAACAAGGAATCGCCATTTTTTCTATACAACAACTCGCTTATGTTAACATTACTAATGGAGAAATGATCAACCTTGACCAAGCTATCGATCTTCCTACCGCCGAAGATGATGTCATAGCCTTTTGGTGTTGTTTCCTTCCAGGTACGAATATTACCATGGCTGATGGGAGTTATAAGCCGA
>CAZQMI010000073.1:0-3256 GCA_964594475.1 uncultured Thermoplasmatales archaeon | reverse complement strand
GCAGACGTATAATTTGTGGCATATTGATGAGACGCATACATTTTATGCAAATGGACTTTTAGCTCATAATCGATGTTGTTTCCTTCCAGGTACGAATATTACCATGGCTGATGGGAGTTATAAGCCGATTGAGGATGTGATGGTTGGTGATGTGGTACGTTCGTTTAATGAACGGACGGGTCTGGTTGAGAATCAGGAGGTGTTGGAGTTGCAGTCGCCGGTCCGTGAGGGGTATTATGATTTATTTTTTGGTGATGGTGATTTTGTTCAGGTGACTAATGAGCATCCGTTTTATACGTTGAAGGCTGATGGGAGTGTGCGGTGGTGTTCGATTGAGCCGGAGAGGACGGAGGAGTATTATCCGTATTTGTATTTTGTTGAGCAGTTGGAGTCTGGTGATCGTATATTATGTGATGATGGGAGTTGGGCGATGGTTCATGGTTGGTCGTATCATAGTGGTCCGGTGCAGACGTATAATTTGTGGCATATTGATGAGACGCATACATTTTATGCAAATGGATTACTTGCACACAATAGAAATGGTAAAACCAATAGACATCTATCACCAACATTAACTTTAGATAAATCAGAATACTCCAAAGGTGAAACAGTACACATATCAGGTAAAGTAACTGATGAATCAGGAAACGTAAATGGAGCAAGTGTTTCTTTGAAGATAACAAAAGAAGAAACCGGAATGCCGGTGAAACATACTGATAGTACAACCACACCTTCAGATGGGACCTATGAATTTACATATGATATTTCAGATGATGCCACTGCAGGAGATTACATTGTAGACATCACCGCTTCAAAATCGGATACAAGTAGTATTAATTATCATAGCGGATCAGTTTCAAAACGATACATCGTCATTGGTGGTGGAGCCGGTGGAGGAGATGTAGAAGGAACTCTGGATCTACGATTTGAATATGCACATGAGGATTGCGTAGTCTATAAGGCAAAAGGAGATAGAATAGATATAATCTCAATAGTCAAAAACACAGGAACTTCAGAGAACGAATACGATATCATCATTGAGGTTCCGGATAAACTGAATTTGAATAAATGTTTTCTCAGAGATGATTACCGGGATATCACTGAAGATGATCAAACCTATACACAAGATGGAAATAAATATACAACCACCATTACTGTTGGGGCAGGAAAATCAAATCATATTGTATGGAGATTTGAACTAGCTAATGATATCAGCAAAGGTCATAAACTCATTACAGGAACCATAAAACTTGGCGAGGAAGAGGATAGTTATCAAAAAAGTTTCAGAACTATTGCTGAAAACATCAATGGTATTATTGTCACGAATAGAAAATGTCTATTTGATAAATATGACGATGCAGAAGTTGAAAGTCTTTTGAATTATCTATATGAAATGGCACAAGGTGATAATACAGGTGAAAAATCATGTATCATCTATCTTGCAGATCATTATAAAAATTCAATTAGGGATTGGGACCAAAGTAGTATTAAATATACAAGTGAGACAACAGCCAATGAAGTGTCAAATGAAATAGATGATTACATTGAAGACTGGGTTGATAAAACAAATCCTGCATACTTAGTTATTGTTGGTGGAGATGAAATAATTCCTTTTTATAGGCATGATGATGGAAATTATTGTGATGATGAGGATGACCATAAAGAAAATAGTAATGACCCTGTATTAAATGCCTTTGATCAGAATTATTTTTTGTCTGATAGTGTTTATGCTGATACTACTGGTGACGATTATAAAAAGGGTAAGGTCGATATTTCTATTGGGCGAGTTGTTGGACATTCAATTAATGATATGAAAAAGTTCATGCAAAATAGAAATCCTGCTGATCTCGATAAATCTATTGTATGTCATGCTGATCCTAATACTTTAGATGATTCTGTGGAAAAATTAAAAGAAAAATCAAATGTTGAAAATAGAAATCAATGGAATGACACAGAATTAGAAGATGAAATGGAAAATGATTTTCAAATATTTGTTTTTGATAAGGATCACGGAGGTCACAACAAACTTTTACCACCAAAGAAAGATGGCGGTTCATATACTTATATATATTCTCATGAAATCGATGATATAAATTCTAAAAATTCAATAAAAAATAATAAACCGATATTTGTTTTACCAGTATGTAGAACTGGTGTTGTAACAGATGAGGATGGTACAACATGGTCTCCACAATGGGATGATTGTCTTCTATATGCATTGGTACATGAAGGTTGTTCATCTGTTATCGGAACAGGTGGATTATGTTATGGGCCAAACTCAGATTCTAATCTTATAAATCCATTCTTTGATAATTTTATTAGAAATGATAAAAATAGTGCTCCAATAGGGGAGGCATTTAAAGAAGCAAAGAATAACTATAAAAAAGGCATAACTTGGTCTAATACAGAAAAAAAAATTGTCACTGAATTTATTGAGTTTGGTCTTCCTTGGATTACAATTGATCCAACTATAACTGATGAAGTCCATAATAATGATTATATAATAGAAATTTCAGATCCTGCTCAAATATCTCCAAATACCTATTGCAGATCTATAACCATAAATACTTCTGATTATTATGTTGATCAATTAGATGGATATGATTTAATAAAAATAAATAAAACAAATCTTGCATATGACGAAAACAAGCCAATTATACCGATTATTGAGATTGAAAACACTTTACCATCAGATGCTATTATTAACGATATTAATCTTTTCGAGGAGGAGAATTCTTCAATAGGATATCATAATGTTCCCTCGTTTAATTCAAATTACGAACCCTTAGGAGATACTTATAAACCAACCACTGGTGAGGGAATATATCCAGATGCTATTCATTATAATGAAACTTATACAAAGAATGGTAATAAAATATTGAAATTATTTGCAGCACCTATTCAATATAATCTGTCTACTCAGGAAACAATTCTATATGATTATCTAAAAATTAATTTTACATATAGTACATTTGATGACATAGTTATCGACGATTATTCAATTGATATGTATAGTCATAAAGTTGGAGAAAAAATAAATTCCACTTTGATTATTTCAAATATTGTTGCAAAAAATTTTAGTAACATTAGCATTAATATTACATTTAGGAACCAAACTGGTGAGCCAGTTAAAAATTTTACTGCGCAAACATTCAACATTTCATCGGGGGAAACAAAATTATTTAACATCAGTTTTGAAGAATCTTTGTCGGGTGGAATATATTTATTAAATATGAATATATTAAATGAAAGTAAT
>CAZQMI010000072.1:9455-12318 GCA_964594475.1 uncultured Thermoplasmatales archaeon | reverse complement strand
TGTTTGACAAAGCATTTTTTACGCGATCGGTGCTCAATGGATTCCGGAATCTCTTTTTATAGATATTATTTATTTTCCTTGTAGTCGATGCATAAGATTTCGTTTCAATGAAAAATTGAAATAGATCAATGATGACATCATCAAATGAATGATCAAAATATACCTTCCGATACTCAGGACTGTTTTTATCCCCAATTGTCTTCATTCCAATAGGTAGGTGCTTGAACGGATAAATCCCCTTTTTAAGGAGATAAATAATGCCTTCGTTACCTCTCTCCACGATGGTTTTTCTATTATGTTCACTAATGGCCATTTCGATATGGGGCATAAGTAAATCAGATGAATCATCAATTACTTCAGAGGGGGTAATAATCTTGCATCCTAGTTTCAGTATTTCCTTCATTATAAGGGTCCCTTGAGAAAGGTTCCGGGTAAAACGATCGATTTTATAGACCAAAATATAATCAATTTTTTTCTCTTCGATTGCTTTAAGTATTCTATCTCGGTATCTTTTTAGGAATACATCTCCACTCATTCCAACACTGATTTCATCAGCGATGTCTCCATCAAGTTCATCTGCTTTTTTATTAGCCCATGCTAGTTGAGAATCTGTGCTTGTATTAGATTTCTGCTTGCCTGTACTAACCCGGGTAATTACTAGTATTCTTTTCCGTTTTCCAATCTTATTGATTATTTTGGTCATTATGCATCACGAATATATTTCCATTATCTCACTTCGAAATTGTATGATAGGTCCACCTTGAATGTATGATGAGAGTACCCTCCATGTCTACGAATATCCGAAAAAAAATGTGTTATATCATAAAAATCCAGACGAAATAGTTTTATTTCAGTATTAACAAGATTGCCCATGGGCATTCGTCGAATACAACCTTTAAAAATTTTTATTAAACTTTTATATAAATAATTAAAATAATTAATAGTTTTCAATGGATTTTTATGAATTCCCCCATACAACGTTTTCTGCTCTTCAAATGAACTGATTGTTACCATTCAGCTAACCTCAATTCTAGGTAGCAAAAAAAACGTAAGGTGAGTTCCTTCATGGTCAAAATCATAGTCAATCTGCAGAGGGGTTTTGTCACCGAAACGAATTGCAATAGATGATTCGCTGGGAAAACAACGCATCAGATCTCTTAGGATTGAACTTTGGTAAAAATTTTCATAATATGCATCACTTTCAAGTTCAAATAAATCTTCCCTTTTCATCCTAAGTTCAACAGCATTAACATCCTGCTCTGTTCTTACTTTGAATTTGGTTCGATCGATTCCCAACAAAACAGATTCAGAGATATCTGTTGAGAGAATTAGACTTCTTCTAAGATTATCCACCTTAAATAGTGCATATCCACATTCATTAAGAATTGCGGGATTCACTTTAGGGTTATGTTTTAAATCAATTATTCCCATCCAAGTCTTTAGTTCATCAATAGCAATAGTCAGCTGATTCCTATTTTGATCGAATTTAATATCAATTAACTCGTTGCTCTTCGCAATTTCCAGGATTTTCTTAACCCTTTTTAGATCCATACCTATTCTGAAATCTGTTGATTTATATTCTTCGAAAACATCGTCTTTGATATTCAATTTCGCGATGGCAGTCCTAGCGTCGTTAATGGCGAATATTTCGATACCACGTGGCGATATGATAAGTTGCGGTGTATCTGAAAGTAAAGAGGCAATCTCAATAATATTTTTAAATAATTTTGAATTAATTTTTGCACGGAATACCTTTTTTCCATATACTTCAGTTTCTGTCGAATTAGTATTAGCTATCTCATCTACCACCATAAGCCACCCTCCTTAAATAATAAATATTTCTCGTCTTGAAAATTTCTGATATAGTATTTAGCATCAATATTGAGAATGGCAATTTTTTCTCCTAGATTTTTTTCGAGATTTTTTGAAAGATTTTCTCTTTCTGGAATCAATATTTCTTTTTCAATCTCGATCGATAATCGTAAAAAACCTGTTTCTTTTTGGATGCCTTTTAATCTTCCTTTAATCTCTTCATAAGATCTAAGAGTAAATCTGTTTAGATCATCAATTTCGTTAATATTAGATTTTCTTTGATCAAAGTTTTTCCTTGTGGTTCCCATGCTAAAGGATTATTATCTTAGCGATTATTAGCAATGAACTTCAAAACGCGTACCCTTTTAAATTCAGTTAATCAATATAATATTTTGACAGTGCCTTTTTTAGGGCATTCTCTATAGCCTATAAATTAAGTGGTAGGTCATAATAATTGATCCCGGTGATAATACGAATAAAAAAACATCAAAACCTTTTTCGACTAAAAAATGTACAATTTGCGATAATGAATTCGTACCAGTTGCACCAAATGAACAAACATGTTCTCAAGAATGCAAAAAAGAATTATATAAAAGAAAGCAAAGGAGACGGTATACGCCGGAAAAACGCTATCATTATTTTGAAGATTTACAGAAAATGTTTGAAAAAAAGGGTGCATATTCTTTTTCTGAGATTCAACAACATCTTGGAAATCCTGCACCTAGCGTGGTTCGTTATAATCTCAAAAAACTTATGCAAAAGGGAATGATTGACAAAATTAGAAATAAATTTTGCAGGAAAAACATTCAACTTGAGGGATATCGATTTTACACTATCGGAGGTTATCAATTTAAAATTGGGTACTATTATCACCAAGAGTATGATTTTGAAAAAATCCTTGAGGCGGCTGGTTGTAATATTAGACGCAATAATGAAAATAAAAAGGATAACGTTCTTGAGATTACTGGAGAAAGCAATTTGTATTGTCTAGAAATTTGTAAGATTGCATATTTTTATTGGTGGGCGAAAATGCTTGCGATTCGTATTGATG
>CAZQMI010000072.1:0-9355 GCA_964594475.1 uncultured Thermoplasmatales archaeon | reverse complement strand
TGTAAGATTGCATATTTTTATTGGTGGGCGAAAATGCTTGCGATTCGTATTGATGGGCGTTTTCAAATGCTTGCTGCAGATAATGTATTAAAAGCGGAAGAAGCAATATCTTTTTTCTTCAATGGAATCAATCATGTACTCCCAAAATTTCAATATTTTCGATATGGTGAGTTTAAGTATCCCAGTTTTTCATGTTTCAGCTATCTATTGGGAAGGGAGGTTATTAAAGATAATATCGAATCAAAAGAAGATATTCGAAGATTATTAGGTAAACTATCTGATGATATTGGTATGCTAATGAAAAAGTCTGAAAATTCTAAAAATTACGATTTTGAACTAGCTGAGGAACTTAAAAATGATCTTATCAGGTTCTCTAATGATAAGTTGATTTGTAAACATATTTATCAGGGCATACATGAAACTATTTTATTGGATGGTGCACCACACCTTAATTTTAAAAAAAATCAAACACGCATTTAAATGGAGTGAAGTAGATGTATTTGACAACTGTTCTTACAGGTATCCAAAAACGAGATTTTTGGTATTCTGAAACATGGAGGAAACAAAAGATGACAAAATACTGGATAAATATAAAGGATATCAAGCCGGAAAACGATGAAATCGTACTAGAAAAATTCTTGATAAAGGTGAGTTAATTGATTTTTCAAAGGATAAATTCATTTGTAAAAATATTGTTCAATCAATAGAAAGCACACTGAAATTAGATGGAGATCCAGAGCTTGAATTTGAACCAATTAAATAACGAATCGTATAGATTAAACCTGAGAGAAAGGTTTCTTTTTTGGGGAAAAACGACAACCTAACAGCCTAATTAATTTTCCTTCTTCTCAATGCAACATACATTGCGATTAAAATGAATAACATTATTGATTCGAAACCGGGAGTGCCTGATGCAGAGGACTCTGCTGATGCAGAATCAGCTATTGAGAATGAAAAGGTTTGAGAGGTAACCGTATTATTCATATTATCACTTGATTGAATATAATATTCAAAATCACCAGCGGTGATATAGGAACTATTAAGATAATAGTAATCTGAATTGATTTTATTAATCATGGGGACCTCTGATAATTTTCCATTCGGGCGAAGAATGCAGAATCTTACATCTTCCACTTCATCATTGTCTTCCACCATACAGGAAATATTCACATAACTTCTGTTCTGATCACCCAAAATATCATTTGTGAGAATATCTATTCCTGGAGCCGTATCAACCACGTTTATAGTTACAGGGATTTCCTTTATGACATCCTTCCTTTCAGGTGTTGAATAATTGATAAAAATCTTACCCGTGTACGTGTTTTCATCCACAGAGAAAACACTTAAATCAATCACTGAGGAGAATCCATACTCTACCAGGGTTTTTTCATATTGGATGTCCTGAATAATAGAAGTGATACCGCCTTGAAATGTGACATTGTTAATGGTCATGGTTGATGATTGACTTTCAAGGATTAGCCCCAGATGACTCATTTTATTCCTGGCGATGGTTGTGTCCAGTTCTTCGGGATAAAAAATTGGTTGATTCGCCATGGGAATGATGAGATAGTATATGCTAATATTTGATGGAAACGGTATATCTACACCCTGGATGGAGATAGTTAAATCTTTTGTTTGTGGAGAGTTATTCGGTACTTCAATCCACTGTGGTTGAGATTGATATCCAGAATAACGGGAATCAAGTATTTGAGTATCTATAACTCCTGTCTCATAGTTCATTCCAACATGATTCTCATCTTCGTATACGTGAAGATCAATACCTGGTGCAGAAGAGGCAATGAGGATTGACGAATATGATGGAAGACGCATTTGAACAGATTTTTTTTCCAATTCAGAGATATCAACGAAGTGTTCTCCCTTTGTTGAAATTATTTCTTCAGTTCCTGCATGAAACAAAGATATAATTGAAGACTCAGTGTTGTATCTGGATAGTATCGCCTCAGCAATATATTCCTGTGTTTGACCCGGGATGATGCTTACATTATATTCAAATGATACTGTTACGTTTCCATTACCTGGAATCTCTTCAGAAAACGGAATGATATGAATGATGGGATTTCCCTCTGACGTTGAACGAATCACAATGGATCCAGAAGCAATGGTTGCATCAGAATTACTATTTGATAAAATCATATGACCCGTTTCATTTCCAGTTGATGATTCACTGACGATATTTGGAGTTTTTAATGATTGAATGTTTACACCATCTATTTCTGAAAACATGTTTTCATCTGATACGGAATCATTAATCATTTTTTGAATCAAGTCATATATGGCTATCTGAATATTAGTGAGACTTTCGATATCAATTTGGTAGGCTGCATGACTAACTCTTTGGTTTAAATGTAACATTGTCCTGATTTCTTCTGCTGCATTTGCAATGTAAATTTTTCCAAGGGATAATCCAGACCCAAGTATAAAACGGATAATGAATCCAGAACCTGACAACAATAAAAATAGTTGACCAAGCGTTACTACATTTCCTGTATTTTTAAAGAAATCATAATCTTTTCGAAGAGAATATGATTCAGAAAACAATGGATAAAGAGAACCCAATCTTATGGTTTGGTTATGAAGTTGAATAAAATGATTTTGACGAAATGCAACTTGTAACTGATGAATGATATGTTGAATATACTTCGTCTCATTTTCAGAAAAAACAGAAAAATCTTTGTCACGCATCAAGTCAATTGTCTCGTTATATTTTTCATTTTGCCAACTTATCACATCATTTGTTGTTAGATTTTCATCAGAAATATTCATTTTAATATATATTTCATTCATGATAGTACTTGATATGTTCTCAATAATTTGTTCCTCAGATAATTTTGAAAAATAATCATCATCCATATCCCGATTATAACTAATTCCTTCCAAGAAATGAGTTAAAGATTTATTATACGCATAAATTCCGAGGTAATCTTTGATTAGGTGTCCTGTCAGTTCAGCGGAGAGATCCGCCATTGGTTTATCAGTATCAATATGAAGTAGCTCCCTAAGTTCAAGTATTAACACTGTTGTTTCAAGAGAAAACCATATAAGATCAGAAAAAGTTGTTCGATGGACCATTCTAAAATTTGTTTCGACACTGCTCAAGCCATGTGCTTCAGAGTTTAATTGTTGTTGACAAGCGAGGTAAAAGGCTGTTACAAGACCTTCAGCGGAATCACCATAAAAAGTCAGTTGAGGTTTCAGGATGTAATCTTTGTTCGTATAAACTGATGATGCATCCAGCACAACACAACCAGATGTATCTGATTGTAATGTCCAACTAACATATCTTGTTTCACCAGGTTCAATAGTCCCAATCTCTTTAAACGCTTCATCAATCAAAGTGAGATTCTGAAAGTTTGATTCATTAAGTTGAACTGTTACCAGATACGCAGGGACAGATGATGGATTGCGAATACCCATAGTCAACAAAAAAGGCAACTCCTTTCTCACATACCGAGCCGGCATAAAAACAGGTTCAAGACGACTCAACCCAAATACTTCAACAAATGTGCTACCCGTTATTTCAAGCGGAACGCTAAAGGGCATAAAAATACAATCAAGATCAATGACGATTTGATATTCACCAAGTTCATCACCACGAATAATCCAGGATGCATTATCTGATGTTTGTCCATAAATATCATCGATTTCACTTGTTGATGATTGATCCAATCCATACAATGGTGGAAGTGACAAGCCTGTGGGATAGTATAACTCTGCTGAAATATCCTTAAAATACATGGATGAAGGTGCATTATTTGTAATCTCTAATGAAACCTCAAAGAATTCTTTTAACAGATGTGTTTCACCTTGAACATGTAACCATGCATGAGCCTCAGGTGGATGAACTAAATCATCAATTGCATCTTTAACTTCATCTGAGATTTCTTTTGCCTTTTCGACTAAATTATCAACATGCTTATAGTAACCACTATTTCCACTACTGTCATTATAATGGATAGTTATCTGTTGAAGCACATGTGTGCCATTTTCTACCCACCCATAATGCTTATGCGATCCATCAGATGTGCCGCTCCATGTTCCGGCATTTTCCTGTGTCCACTGCACCACCTCTTTACTTGCCGTTTTTATTTTTTCCTTTGCCATATGTTCAATACTATTATCTTCTATCTCAAACCAGTAATCAGACTCTGATAACTCATGTTCCTCAACAAAAAGATCTACGGTGAACTCATAATAATCATAATTTTCAGGGTCTTGAATATTTATTCCTGCATCTTCAATCTCTGAGTAATTCAACGGCGTAATATTGACATTTTCAAGAATAACTGATCCAGGTTCTAAAAAAATCGATACTTCATTTTGTTCTTTATCACATTGGAAATGGTATTCCTTTGAGAGAAAACCTTCCTTCCAAAGATACAATGTGTGGCTTCCCATACTATTTGGTATTGTTATCTTGCCTAAACTATTCGTATGATAGAGAGATTCTTCATCATCAATCATAATCATGACGTTTGATAGAGGATTGTTAGTTTCTTTATCATATGCAGTTACTATGGTTTTCGTCGATGATTCAGGAAAGACATTTAAAGTAATTTCTTTGGTAATAACTCCATATGTTGATGTATGAATTGTAACTGATACTGTATTATTACCTGGAGGTATATAACTAGGTATCTGCATTTCAAAACGTGCTGATCTTGTAGAAAATCCATCTATACTGTCCGGATAATCCACACAATTGATCCAATTTTCAGAAATTTGGATTTCATTAATAGTTGTTTCTTCACTACCAGAGTTATACATTGAAATAAAAAACGTGTTATAATCATCAATGTTATATTTTTCAGCACCATGATAAGTTACTATTATGCTGTCGCTTTTCTTTGATTCTTTCTCTGTAGTAAATGACCAAACCGGACTAGAAGTTAAAGCGCTATTTTCATCCCATGCTATTATTTTCCAATAATATTCTTGTTCAAATTCAAGATTCTGCAACGTATAAGAAGTAAAACTTATGTTTTCTGCGATTTTATCTAAGGACGACTGGGATTTGCCAAGATATATATCATAATTGACTGATTCAATATTTAATAGTTCACTATTCCAGGATAACGTAATTTTATCTGAGGATATGTCCTTAGATTTATCTACTGGATCTGGATTAAAGAATCTAATAGAGGAAAGACTATCTTGATCAAGTTCATTGTAGTTTAATTTCGCTACAAATAATTGTTCAGATTCATTAGTTTGAAGATTATATGGTTCAAAGAACTTCTCTCCTTCAAAAGCACCTGAAAAAATTATGTTTTTTTCACTATCAAAAACAAATTTATGCCCGTTATAATTAGACAAGTGACCAAGATTTTTAGCCCAAAGACCAACTCCTTCTTGATTTATTTTTGCTAAAAACATTCTAAAATCATAACCAAAAGTAGATTCAAATTCAAAATCTCCAAAGCCCTCAGGATGATCAAATCTTCCTGTGAGCAAAATATTATTTTTAGAATCAATTAAGATATCAAAAGCTGATTCTTGTCCTTGCCCATTAAATTCGTGAGTATATATCCATTCACCAGTCGTATATATCTTTGAAATAAAGATATCGCCTCCCCAATCACCAGATATCTCGGATGCCCCTATTGATGCATTTTTATAAAATTTACCAGTTAAATAAATACTTCCATAGCTATCAATTGTACAACTTAGAGGATATAAATTTAACACATTTTTTTGATACTCCCCCTCTGCACTATTTGCCCATAGCCAATTTCCTTCGCTATCGATTTTGGCAACTAATAAATTATATGAATCTTTTTTATCAGGGTAAACAAGAGTAGTTGGTCCAAATGTTGCGGTTCCCATAAACCCTCCAGTAATAACAACATTATCTTCATTATCGATCTCACTACATGAATAAAGTTGATAATTGTCGCCGTCTGATATTCGTCCCCATTCCCAGTTACCATTTTCGTCAATTTTTGCAACAAAAATTTTCCATTTCCCTTTTGCGTCGAGAACATAATCGCCAATTGTTATCTTATCAGCTGTTTGTCCTGAAACAATAATATTGTCTTTACTATCCACTACAACTTCTGCTTCCCAAATATTAGTCGCATATATAGATTTTAACCATAACCAATTACCATTCGTATCAATTTTAGCAATATATGCTCCATTAGTCATGTTAAATGGGCCAAAATCACCATGATTTTGATTTGGTTGATAGACAACTCCACTTATAATAATATTATCTTGACTGTCCACAGTAATACTTGGTTCTGGGCAACCTCTAATTCCTCCGCATCTCTTTGCCCAAATCCAATTTCCTTCGTTATCAATTTTTGCTACAAATGTATCTCTTTCGCTTCTACTTTCTAAGATAGTAGTTCCAAAAGAAATTTCTCCTCTAAAATTTCCTGTAATAATAATATTATCTTTTCTATCGATAGTTATGTCACAATTATATTCAAAACATAAATTACTTTCGATAACATTTTTTACTTCAGGACTTATTGCCCATTCCCATCCAAATTCATCATTTTCTTGCTGAGCCTTAGGACATTCAATAACATGAAAATTACTAATGTTACTCAAAAATATAAAACATAATATTAAAGATATGGTTCTTCTAGTTGGTTTTTTCATAATTTACCTCCCGTTTAATTTTTCACTACGATTACTTCTATAAAATCAAGAATCCTATTAAGAGTGATAAATATTTCTCTTTTCAAAAAACAATGAAAAACTAAATATTTACTAGTAAAAATAAGTTTAAATCTCCTCCTCGGCGTTTTATTTAAATTTAAGGATATTAATGTGGAAATGAGTAAATCCAATGTAATAATTCATAATGTACAATTCTTACAATCAATACTCTCACATATCTTCTGATGAGGTTTCCATTTTAATGCCCAGCTTTTAATTTGACTTACGATAGGTATGAAATCCATTCCACTCTCAGTGAGCGCATATTCCGTTTTAATAGGGAACTTAGATGCATCCACTTTTCGAGTTAGCAATCCCTCCTTCTCCAACTCTTTTAATCGTGCAGATAACACTTTTGGTGTGATATCTTCCATCTTATCCTTAATCTCACTATACCGTTTTTTATCCTTTCCACCTTTGTACAGTTCTAATAGGATTAAGAGTGTCCATTTCTTAGAGATGAAATTCATTGTTTTGTAAACCGTGCAGTTCTCATCCATAGTATACTTTTAGAAACTCTCACCTATAAATACCTTTGTATACATAACATACCCCGTATCAAAAATATAGTATATGATGTGTTATGGCAAAAAGAAAAATCATTACCATTGATCAGAAAAAATGCAATGGATGCGGAGAATGCATACCAAACTGTCCAGAGGGAGCAATTCAAATCATTGATGGAAAAGCACGTCTCATCAGTGATATCTTCTGTGATGGACTCGGGGCCTGTCTTGGTCATTGTCCACAAGGAGCCATAAGTGTTGAAGAACGAGAAGCAGAACCCTATGATGAACGAAAAGTATTGAAGAACATTGTTAAACAAGGGAAAAACACGATTATTGCCCACCTACAACATTTGAAAGAGCATGGAGAAACAGCGCATCTCAACGATGCACTCGAATACTTAAAAGAACATGATATCAACGTTGATTTCAACACCGATATAAAGACGGAAACATTTCAACCTCAAGGATGCCCCAGTTCACAGTCCATCTCGTTCAAAAAAAATAACACAGCCCAACAAAGCCTTACTCAATCTCGCAACCCATCACAGTTACAACAATGGCCTTTACAAATGCATCTCATCAGCCCAGATGCAAAATATTTCAAACACAATGATCTACTGCTTGCAGCAGACTGTGTTGCCTACTCAATCGGTGATTTCCATCAACAGTTTTTGTCAGGAAAAACTCTTGCTATTGCCTGTCCAAAGCTTGATTCTAACAAACATGTGTACTTACAGAAACTCATCAAACTAATTGATGAGGCGCACATTAACACTCTCACCGTGGTAACCATGCAGGTACCCTGCTGTACTGGTCTCCTACATATGGCGAAAAAAGCAGCAGAAGAAGCAACAAGAAAGATTCCCATTAAGCACATCATGATCAGTATTAAAGGTGAAATTCTGAAAGATGAATGGATATAATAAAAAATATGGAGGAACAAAAGAATATGTATTGTTATCAATGTCAGGAAACCGCGAAAGGAAAAGGATGCACCGTTGTAGGTGTATGTGGAAAGAAAAGTGAGGTCGCAGAATTACAGGATCTCACCATCTATTTATTAAAAGGCCTATCACTGATCAACCTTGATCGAAAGGAAAGAAACATAGAAACCAGAGACGTGGATGATTTTATCACTGAAACACTGTTCTCAACGATTACAAATGTCAACTTTGACAAACACTATTTTTTAGATAAAATCAATGAAGCGCTCACCTTACGAAACACTATTAAAAAAGGAACAGGGAACCAATCTGATGTTGATGTTCTAACCTGGCAACCAACCAATGAACAAGATATGTTTGAAAAAGCAAAAACAGTCGGTGTTCTCTATGAACCAAATGAGGACCTACGCTCATTAAAAGAACTCCTCATCTATGGTTTGAAAGGCGTTGCTGCGTATTATCATCATGCCACGACATTAGGTTATCATGATGATGGGATTCCGTTGTTCATGCAACAAGCATTGGCAACTACCCTGAAAAAAGATGTTTCTGCTGATGAACTTACCAGCATGGTATTAGCGTGTGGTAAAATAGGTGTGCAGACTATGGCACTGCTTGACAAAGCAAATACCAGTACCTATGGAAACCCAGAGATCACAACGGTAAACATCGGCGTAGCAAACAACCCAGGGATACTCATCAGCGGTCATGATTTAAAAGATCTGGAAGAATTATTAAAACAAACACAAGGTACTGGGGTGGATGTATACACCCATGGAGAAATGCTTCCAGCGAATGCCTATCCACAGTTCAAAATCTATGATCATTTCATTGGGAATTATGGGGGAAGCTGGTGGAAGCAAAAAAAGGAGTTTGAATCATTCAATGGCCCTATTTTCATGACTACGAATTGCCTGGTGCCACCAACGGACTCGTATAAAGACCGAGTATATACCACCAACATGGTCGGATTCCCTGGTCTAAAGCATATATCAGATAGAAAGGATGATGGTGAAAAAGATTTTAGCACCATGATTGAGCATGCGAAACAATGCAAGCCACCAAGGGAGATAGAACACGGTGATCTCACTATTGGTTTTGCCCATCGTACTGTATTGAAGCATGCAGGAAAAATCCTTGATTTGGTTAAATCAGGTAAGATCAATCAATTTGTGGTAATGGCCGGTTGTGATGGTCGTCATAAGGATCGTGAGT
>CAZQMI010000071.1:0-12330 GCA_964594475.1 uncultured Thermoplasmatales archaeon | reverse complement strand
TAAACTAAACAGCCGCCTATGCTTTTTGGTTAGCGAAAGCGCCATAGCGTTTATTCACCGGAGAGGCGGCAGATCTGACAGCCCGGAAAGACGGGCACAAATTTAGCAAGGTGTTCCACATGAAACCAAGAAAAGACCCAAAAAAGAAAGCAAAGCCAACAAGGGCCCATAAAGACCGAAAGCGAGAACTAAAGCGGAAAGGGTATGAGTGAAGAAAGAGGCGACATAGAGACAAGGTACGAGACAGCAAAAGTATCAGAGTTGATACCTTATGCTAGAAATTCTCGGACTCATTCAGATTCGCAGATTTCACAAATAGCAGCATCTATCGAAGAGTGGGGGTTTGTCGGCGCAATCGTTGTTAGAAATGGCACAATAGGCGCTGGGCATGGCAGAGTGCTTGCTGTAGAAAAGCTTAACAAAGCAGATAAGACGATAAAAAGCCCACCAGACGCTGAAGGGAAAAGCATTGAGTACGAGAAAGGGACCATTCCTATTATTGACGCATCAGGATGGAGTGACGCTCAATTCAAGGCATTTGTGATAGCAGATAACCAGCTTGCTCTTAACGCAGGATGGGATGAAGAAATGCTAAAGCTTGAGATTGAAGATTTAGCATTGGAAGACTTCGACATTAACGCGCTGGGTTTTGATGAAAAGTTTTTACAGGATATGTTTAAGGAATCTGATGAAGATATTGATACCAATTCAACTTTTGAGCCTATTTTTGAAGTAGCGGTATCTTGCAAAAATGAAAAAGAACAAGAACTTGTTTACCAGTTATTGAGCGAAAAGGGGTACAAATGCCGCGTTTTAAGCATGTAGTCGAGTCGCCTTACAAAGAAACTTTCCGCACCGCAAAAGTTGCAGGTATGTTTGACGTGCCCGTTCAGGACAAAATCACGAAAGAATGGGATATTGATCTGCCGATTGATGATATTGAATGGCAAATAGGCTTGATTGTAGGCGCTTCTGGGAGCGGTAAGTCAACGATTGCGAAAGAGCTGTTCGGTGAAAATCTGCACACGGGTTTTAAATGGAAAGCATCCTCTCTACTTGATGATTTTGTAAAGAATCTTGAAGCTACAGAAATTACAGCGGCATTATCATCGGTTGGGTTTTCTTCACCCCCTCAATGGCTTTTGCCTTATTCTGTATTAAGCACAGGACAAAAATTCAGGGCAGAACTTGCCAGATGTTTAGTTGAAAATAAAGAACTGACTGTTTTTGATGAATACACCTCAGTGGTTGACCGCGCTGTAGCAATGGCCGGAAGTGTGGCTTTTTCAAAAGCGCTCAGACGCAGCGATAAAAAGTTTATTGCTGTTACATGCCATTATGATGTAGAGCAGTGGTTGCAGCCTGATTGGGTGCTTGACGTATCCATAGGCGAATTCAAACGGGGGTGTCTTAGGCGACCCGAACTCGAAATCAAAGTATTCCGATGTGATTATAAAGCGTGGCGACTGTTTAAAGGTCATCACTATTTGAGCGGAGATATAAATAAATCAGCCCGCGTATATATTGCCGAACTTAACGGAGAACCTTGCGCAATGGCTGCTGTAATACCTTTCCCGCACCCAAAACTAAAGAACGCATGGAGAGAGCATAGAACCGTTGTGCTTCCCGATTATCAAGGGTTAGGGATAGGAAATAGGTTAACCGAAACGATTGGAGAGATTTTGAAGCAAGAAGGAAAAAAGCTTATTTCTACAACCAGTCATCCGGCAATGATAAATCACCGGATGAGGTCAAAAAAATGGGTTATGACAAAAAAACCAAAGCGAAATACGATGGCCAATAACATCGGAGGCAATACAACCGCCGTCAGCAGATTAACAGCAGCTTTCCGTTATGTCGGCAATATCGATAGCGCACAAAAGAGCGCCTGATGGGTATATGTCAGTAATTTTATTTTTAATTTTACGCAATCTAATAACAGTGCCCGTGAGTCGTTCACCGGAATATCCTTTACTCAATATGACAGGGCGACCAGAAAAAACCGTTTTCTCGTGCCATTTTGGTCCGTACAATCGATATTCAGTGACTTTAGTCCCGTTTTTGAATGCGTTGAAATACTCGGCTTTGAGTGGTATAAACAAAGGCTTATTAGACATAATCATCCCCTTAGATAGTTGTTTGTCTATTATATCAGACCGCCTAGGGGTTCCAAGGGTAATAAACGCTTTATAAATCAACGACTTATACGGCTAGTTAATGTCAAAGAAAACAAATAACCCAGTAGGCAGACCACCTTTTGTGATTACAGATGGTTCCGCAATGGATTGTAAATAGTAATGTCAGACACTCAGTTCAAAGCAGGCAATCAATTCTGGAAAGCTCGCAGCTCACACGGCCGCAAGCCTATTTATGACGACCCTAAAAAGCTTGCAGACGCGATAGAACAGTATTTTGAATGGAGTGAGAGAACTCCTTTAGCCGAGTTCAAGATAGTCCAAGATGGCGGCAAAGCAGTAAGAATGCCGTTGCCCAAAATGCGAGCTATGACAATAACCGCTTGCGCGAGATACTGTGGAATGACATACCCAACGTGGCTTGACTATAAAGCAAATCCCGATTTTTCTTCTATCATAGAGGAGGCAGAGGATATTATTAGAGACCAGAAGTTCACAGGAGCTGCAGCAGGGCTTTTGAATGCAAACATCATAGCCCGCGACCTTGGATTAAAAGACGCCTCAGACGTGAATGTAGGCGGACAAAAGGATAACCCGATAGTCACAGTAGATGCTTCAAAGATTTCAAACGATGCGCTAGCGGAATTACTCAGTGCTAGAAAAACTGACAAATGATGATTGGCTTGCTCTTGAGCGCGAATATTGTTCAAGGAGTATGGCTAATTTTGTCCGTCGCGTATGGGATGTGTATGACCCTACAAGCCCTTTAGTTTGGGGGTGGCATATAGATGCGATTTGCGAGCATCTGGAGGCTGTCACCAATGGCGAAATAAAGCGGCTGCTAATTAACATCCCGCCCGGAACTATGAAAAGTTCGCTTGTTAATGTGATATGGCCTGCATGGGAATGGGGGGCTAAAGATTTATCGCATCACAGGATTATCAGTGCAGCGCATGAACAAGGATTGGCAGTAAGGGATAACCGGGCAATGAGGCGTATTGTTCAGAGTGACTGGTATCAAGAGCTTTGGCCAATGAATATTGCCAGTGACCAGAACCAAAAAACCTATTTTGAAAATGAGGCTACGGGATTTAGGCAAGCTTGCGCTGTATCAAGCATGACAGGCAGGCGGGGGCACAGAGTGCTTTGGGACGACCCGTTATCTGCTGAACATGCGAATAGCGAAGCGCACCGAGAAACTGTTATCAGGGAGCTTACAGAAACCCTGCCAAGCCGCTATGTAAGCCCTGAGTTTTCAGCTAACGTGATAGTAATGCAGCGTTTGCATGAGCGCGACCCTTCAGGCTATGTGCTGTCAGAGGGCTTGGGTTATGAGCACTTGTGTTTACCCATGGAGTTTGAGCCAGACCGTCGATGTGTAACCTCAATCGGATTTAAAGACCCAAGGAAAAAAGAAGGAGAGCTTTTATTTCCTGAGCGCTTCCCTGCCGAGGTGATAGAGCGCGACAAAAAGATTATGGGTATTTATGCCGTTGCCGGGCAGTTCCAACAAAGACCAGCCCCAAGAACAGGGGGATTTTTTGCATGGGAGAAACTGGAAATAGTAAACGATATTCCAAAAATGAAAAAAGTGGTCAGGTATTGGGATAAGGCGGGTACAGATGGCGCGGGAGCAAGAACAGCCGGGGTAAAGATTGGCATGGGCACAGATGGCTTGTGGTATGTGCTTGATGTGGTTAAAGGCCAGTGGGCAGCGGCAAGACGCGAGCCAATCATACGCCAAACTGCTGAAATGGATGGACACGACGTAGAGATATGGATAGAGCAAGAGCCTGGCTCGGGTGGCAAAGAGTCAGCAGAATCCACTGTTAAAAACTTGGCAGGTTTTGTTATCAAAGCTGAAAGGGCTACGGGTGATAAAGAGGTCAGGGCAGAGCCTTATGCTGTTCAGGTGGAAGCCGGGAATATAAAAGTCTTGAGAGGCGAATGGAATCAGGAATTTATTGATGAGCACAAAAGCTTTCCTAATGGTAAATTCAAAGACCAGATAGATGCGGTAGGCGGGGGCTTTAATAAACTAGCGCGCCCAAGATTTGAGGAAGGTATAGATATTAAGTTTGCCAATTAGCCGCTATAATGTGACAATTCAAAAAACCATGTCGTGAGACACGTTGATGCCAGTAAATACTATTCACCCGGATTATACCGAAGCGCTTACTCGTTGGACATTCGTAAGAGATGTTGTTGCGGGTATGGGTGCCGTAAAAAAGAAAACCATCACCTACCTTCCTGCAACCTTCGCCCCTGATACAAACGATTCGAGCACAAAGCAAGACGCTGACAAGGTTCGCTATGACCAGTACATAGCAAGAGCTTACTTGATGGGTGTGTCTTCAAGAACGTGTGATGCGCTCTTGGGCATGGTTTTCAGGAAAGAGGCAATCGTTAATTTTCCCGATGCTATTGAAAACCTTTTCGAGAATATCGACGGCTCAGGGCAAAGCTTAAACCAACTCGCTAAAGAGACAGTTAATGAATTGCTTGTTACTGGGCGCTATGGTCTTTTAGCTGATTACCCCGAGACACCGCAAGGGCTTACCAAGGCACAAGAGATGGAAAGCGGCTATCAACCTTATATAGCCTCATATCCTGCTGAAAGCATTATCAATTGGCGCTTTGAAGGCGTGAATGGCAGGAAAAAGCTTACTCTTGTTGTGTTGAAAGAAGCTGAGAATAAGGCAACGCATGAGTATTCCCATGATACGCAATTGATTTATCGAGTGCTAAGGCTTCGGGATGGGGTTTACACGCAAAGCGTTTACGATACTTCAGGCAGAGAAACCATTGCCGAATACAGCCCTACCATGGCAGGCGGGAAGACGTTTGATTACATCCCGTTTTACATTGCAGGCAGTACAAACAATTTCCCATTCCCTGATATTTCACCTTTGTATGATTTATCAGTAATCAATATCGCGCACTACCAATCAACTGCCGAGCTTAAAGAAAACCAGTTTTTTAGCTCCCAAGGCACACTGCATCTTGATGTGGGTGACATGGATGCCGACACTTTCAAAAAGCTAAACCCTGATGGCGTTGTCATTGGCAGGCGTACAGGTTTGGTTACAAGCGGGGGCGGTTCTGCAACTTTAATCCAAGGGGATAGCAGGCAGGAAGACATTCTTAAGACCATGGAGCGGGAAGAGTCTGAAATGGTGGCTATCGGTGCGCGTCTTGTGATGCGTGGTGGCCAGGCAGAGACAGCAGAGGCTTCGCGAATCAATGCCAGCGCTGAAGCATCCACCCTTGATACATTGGTGGAGAATGCAAGCGAGGCATTGGAGGCGGCTCTTGAAGATTGTGCGCGTTTTGCCGGGGCTAATCCTGAGCAAGTCGAATTTACATTGAATAAACAGTTTTGGGAGTCTGGTTTATCGGCTCAAGATTTGGCAGCGATTGTCCAAGGTGTCGGGAAGGTCTATGGGGCGGCTGATGCTATTGAAATGATAAAGATGGGCAAAATCTGGCTAAATCCTGAAAAAGAAGCCGAAGAGATATTGCAACAAGCAGCAGAATCGTTTATAAATGAGGAAATGGAATAAGAGCAGGTGTTTTTATTCCATTTTCGTATAGCCGAAAGGCTTTTACTGTCGGGAGACAGCAACCAACTCACAGGTGATGAGTATGCCATTTGAAATAGAAAAAGACGGTGAAAAGCTTACCGTTTGGACTGAGGAAGAAGTACAACAGGAGGTTAAGGGTTTAAAGGTAACGAATGAAAACCTGAAAGCCGAAAAGAAAGAGATTAACGACAAGTTGACTGAGGCAAAAGAAAACGCCAGACAGCTTGAAGAAGCCAAGGCAAAGGCTGAAGGCGATAACGAAACTTTGCAAAGGCTTGCAGATGAACGTGAATCCGAAAAGCGCCAAGCAGTAGAAGATGAGCGTAAAAAGTTTGCCGATTTGGTCAACATGACCAAAAAAGAAAAAGTGGAGAATTATCTAAATTCTCTGGTTGAAGAATTAAAGCCAGCCGATACGGTTAAGGCGAAGCACTTAAAGCAATTGCTGAAAGGTGCTTATGAATTTGACGTAGACCTTGAAAAAGGTGAATTTAGCGTCAAAGGCGACAAAGTGACAAATGCCGAAGAACTTAAAAAGCATGTCACTGAATCGGAAGAGTATCGTTACCTCTTGGCAGGTAGCGGAGCCAACGGGGGAGGTTCTCACGGTGGCAATGCCTCGGGTGCAGGTAAGAAATTTGCAGAGTGTTCAGGCGAGGAATTAGCGGCAATCAAGCGCGAAAATCCTGCTGAATACGACAGAATGAAGCAAGAACATTTAAACACCCAATAATACGAGGCATTAACTCATGGCTACAGTACAACTTTCAGACATTATCGAAACTACCGTTTTTCAGGACTTACCTTCTGTAAACGGCCCCGAAAAAACAGCTTTTTTTGAATCAGGCGTGGTTGTTCAAACTCCACTCTTTGACAATATCGCAACTCAGCCTGGCAAATTGACAGAGCTTCCCTTCTGGAAAGACTTGGATGCTACCAGTGCGCCAAACCTTTCCAATGACAATCCTGCGTCTACCGCTACACCGGGCAAGATTACTCAGGGTTCACAGGCTGCTTACAAAGCCTATTTGAACAAAGGCTGGTCAGCGTCCGACTTGGCAAGTGAAATTGCCATGGGTGCGCGTGCAATGAATCGTATTCGTGAGCGCGTTGATACTTACTGGATGCGCCAATGGCAGCGTCGATTGATTTCTGTCGCTAATGGCATCCTTGCCGATAACGTGGCAAATGACGGCGATGACATGGTCTATGACATTGCCGCTAACTCTGCCACAAGCTCAAGCGTATTCACCCGTTCAAACTTTACCAGTGCTGCTTTCACAATGGGCGACGCTTACGACAAGCTGAGTGCCATTGCTGTTCATTCAGTCGTGTACAAGCGCATGGTGGACAATAACGACGTGGACTTTATCCCTGACAGTATGGGCAACCTGACTATTCCTACCTTTTTGGGTAAGCGCGTTGTGGTTGATGATGGTCTTCCCGTCGACGCGAATGGCTCCAATGCTGCCAAGTACACCTCCATCATTTTCGGCGAAGGTGCTTTTGGTTACGGTAACGGCGCTCCTGTCACTCCTGTTGAGGTTGAGCGTGAAGCCAGCCAAGGCAACGGTGGCGGTATCGAGACGCTTTGGACTCGCAAGACCTGGATTCTGCATCCTTTCGGCTTCAAGCAAGAAACTAGCGGTAGCGGTTCAACTGCTGTACCTGCTGGCGATTCTTTCTCAACCGCTGAGCTTGAGCTTGCGGCAACTTGGGACAGAGTTGTTGAAAGAAAGAACGTGCCTCTGGCGTACCTTGTCACAAATTGATAACAAATTTGTAATAAGTGTAAAATAAAAGTAAAATACCCCTCGAGATAATTTCAACAGGGGTATTTTTATGTTTAATGGAGAATGAAAATGAATAACCCGAGCATTAAAGAATTATTAGCGAAGTACCCGACCTTTGACGAAAAAGGCGCACCTGCTGAGCAGGGGGCGGCAAGAAAGGCTGAAAAAAAGCCGACACTGGGTTCAGTGTTACCCTCTACGACCGAGAAAACGAACCGTCGCGGACGGCCAAAGAAATTCTCGAAAACAAAGGAATAACTATTCTTGAAAAAGGTGGTGATGTACTGTTAATGCGCGGATGGCGCAAGGAGCACAGGAATTTAGCCGCTAATTATAAAGATGTGATTGTGATGGAATGGGGCTACTTTGACCGCGTGAACAATCATCAAGAATACCATAAGGGGCACTGGCAGCTATCCATAGGAGAATTAAACGCATTGCCCGTTCGTGAGTTTTCACCTGATAGATTCTTTAACCTAAATATTGAACTTAAAGACCGTCCCGAAAAAAGCGGCTATGTGTTGATTTGTGGTCAGGTTCCACAGGACGCGCAAATTGAAGACGTGAATTATCCTGAATGGGTAAAATCACAAATCGAATATTATGAAAGCCGGGGCGAAAAGGTTTTATACCGTCCTCATCCCAGGGCAGGCACTGAAGATTTCACACTTCCAAAAGAGCAGTATCTGAGAGGTAAATTACAGCCTGCTTTGGATGGCGCTAAGTTTATAGTTTGCTACAATAGCAATGTCGGGCATGATGCCTTGATTCAGGGTGTACCTGTTGTGTGCGACCCGTGTGCGCCTTACTACGAATTATCCGGCGAAGAATGCCCACCAAAAGACAGGCGGCTTAGGTACTTTTCAAGAGCGGCTTACGGGCAATGGAAACTAAGCGAGCTTGAACAAGGCTTAACTGAAACCTTTAACAGAATGGGCTACACATTATGAGCTATGCCACCGATGCAGAATTGATTTCCTACGCCCTTGCAAGGGGAATTACCGTAACCAGTGCAGAAGCGCCTATATTGCTTGTTAAGGCTAAAGACTGGCTTGATATTCAGCCTATTACCTTCGATACCGACGATGTGCCACAAGCGATAAAAGACGCTCAGATGGTTGGTGCTTTGCTTATCCATGCAGGTTATGACTTATTTCAGCCTGATTCTGACCGTGTTGTGAGTGAGTCCATAAGCGGGGCGGTATCAACTACCTATGCCGAAAAATCGACCTATTTCATTCAGCTTGAAGCTTTGATTGCGCCTTATGTGACAGTGGGCAAGCATGGCGGCAATGTTATTAACCTGGTGCGCGGATGAGTAATTATCTAAGACGACAGGCAAGGGCAAAGCGTCAATTAAAGCGATATGACCAAGGAACCCTTGTTTATGTTGCCAAAGGTGTTACAAGTGGCGACCCATGGAACCCTGTGGCTGGTAGTGATACAGAATACCCGCTTGATGGCGTGGTTAAAGGTGTATCACAGGGATACGTTGACGGCACTTATGTTATTGCCTCAGACCTTCAAGCGACTGTCGCGGTTTTTGATGTGGTGCCAAGTGTTGAAGGCTTGTTCAAGATTGACGGCAAAACCCATCAGATTAAGCGAGTAGACCCGATGCCAGCAGCTGGGACACCTGTTTCTTGGCGAATAATTATAGGAAGTTAATATGGATTTCAAGATAGACCCATGGGGCACACACTTACCCTTACTTGTAAGATGTGTGGCGAAGACAAAAGGCGCGGTGCTTGAGCTTGGATGCGGCTTGTATTCCACTCCCGTGCTGCATGCTTTGTGCCATGACCGCGATTTAACAAGCGTGGAGACCAATCAGGAATGGGCTAGACGGTTCTTTCATTATCGAAGCAAAAACCATAAAATCATTATCGATGATTCAGTTGATTTAACACGCAAATACTCGGTTGCTTTAGTTGACCAATCACCCGCCCATGAAAGGGCAAAAGCTGTCGAAGCTTTGAAAGATAATACCGATTTAATTGTTTGCCATGATTCCGAGCACAGGCTTTACAATCTTGAGCCTGCCCTTGCCGATTTCAAATACCGGGTTGAGTGGAAGCGCTACGCCCCATGGACTACCGTTGTAAGCAATACCATTGATTTATCATTTCTTGAGGATTTGCTTTGATTCTTATTCTTGCGCCTTCACGCTCAGGCACGACCTACACAGCAAAGCTTTTACAGTCAGCGGGTCTTGATATTAAGCATGAGAATATCGGCAAGGATGGAGGCATAGGTTGGCAGTTTTGCGCTAATACCATGTACAACAAAAAGCGCACCGACTGGAGAGATATTGAGTTTGATTTAGTCATTCAGCAAACAAGACACCCGTTGCCTACAATCTCAAGCATAATTACACATGAAGAAGGGATGATGCGATTTATAGCTAAAGATATTGGAACGGAATCAACTGGGCTTGAATTAGCTATGAGATACTGGATTGAGTGGACGCTTAGGGCAAACGAAAAGGCTGAATTTACTTATCAAGTTGAGAACATGGAAACAGTGTGGCCTAATTTGATTAAATTGATATGTCCTGAAAAGAAAGATTTAACCATGCCTGAAATTCCTCAAAACACAAACTCAAGAAAACATGATAATCTAACTTGGCATGATTTGTTTGAATGTAATAATGACTTAGCTGCAAATATTCTCGAACTGTCTAAAAAAATGGGATATGAACAATGATAATTACCTTCTGCACACCGGATTACAAAGAAGAAGCAAAAGCCCTTGAGCAGAGCGCCCGACGCCATGGTTATAATATTGAGGTGATAGAAAAGCCAGAGCAGGGTTCATGGGAAAGGAATTGTGCCATGAAAGCTGAAGTAGTCAGGGATGAACTTAAACGCCATAAGCATGTTTTATTTCTTGATGCCGATGCGCGAATCATGGGAAATATTGACTATCTGCTAGAGCCGACAAAGGGAATCAGGCTTGATATTTTGCAACCTGAAGAATTTAACGCTGGTATGTTTTGCCAAAGATACCGCTATCACGCTGCAAGGCATGGCGGCATGTGGAACAGCGGCATACTTGCAGTCACTAGAACCAGGCAAACCACAAAGCTCATGGATAAATGGGTGGAGCAGTGCAATAAATCTGTAGGGGAGTGGGACCAGTTAGGTCTTCAGTGGGCGGCAAAAGATTTCAAAGGCACTGTTGAGGCTATCCCGCATGAGTATCGGGCAGGGCGGAATATTATCGCTCACAGGTCAGCATTCCATGCTAAATGGAAGCAGAAAGGCCAGAAGCCAAAAAGAAAGGTCTTGCTGATTGGTTCAGCGCCTTATGCTAAGGATTGGTGGGAACAAAACGGGCAAAAGTATTTAGATGCAGGTTTTGCGGTGGTGGCCATGAACAATGCCATCGGGATTACAGGAGATGATGCCCATTTATGGCTAACCCCGAATGATTATGATGGCAAGCTGTCAGCAAGCAAGAATGTGCCTTCAAATACGCCTGTTTATCCAAGGGCAACTAATCGCGAGGGGAATTGGATAGCAAGCCCTGAATGGTGCGGTACGGTATCGACCGTAATGCTTTCCTGTCTTTATCACTTGATGAATGAAGCGCTTATGGACGGCTGTACGCTTGAGGTTCGCGTTGTTGGTTCTGATATGATTTATGATGGCGATACTACCCACTTTTATGGGAATTCAGCCTGTGACCCATTAAGATTTACTGACAAGCAGTTGAAGGATGCTCAGGTCAGGGTTCAGCGCTTTTATATACAGAATCAATCAGCCATTTTCAATGCAGGCGGCCAAAGTAAAACGCGGCTTGTTTTTCAGAATATAACACTCTAATGGTCACTAAATACGATTTAACAAGAATAGCTACCCGACGCGAGCGGGAGATGGTCAAGGCGTTCAATGAATCAATAAACAATGTTCGCGATAACGCCACACTAAAGGAAATTGACCGTTTAATATCCCGTGGAGATATTGAAGCGGTGCTTTCTATTTTGCAGCTAAGCGAGGCTACTTTTTCCCCGGTAATTGAATCAATCAGGCAGTCTTTTATCATTGGCGGGAATACGGGTGCTGAGCAGGTGGGGACTATTCCTTTATCCGATGGTAGTCTTGTAGCTAGATTTGATGCAAATACCCCGGATGCACAGGCATGGATACAGCGCTCATCATCTCGCATGGTTGTTGAGATTATCGAGCCACAGCGGGAAATGCTCAGACAGGTTTTAGTTGATGGTCTTGCCAAGGGCGATAACCCAAGGCGCACCGCTTTGGATATTATAGGTCGTGTTGGTCAGAATGGCAGGCGGCAAGGCGGCTTTATCGGTCTGACTGAACAGCAGGCAGGCTGGGTAAAAAGCGCAAGGGAAGAGCTTGAGAATTTAGACCCGAACTATTTAACAAGGGCTTTAAGGGACGGGCGCTTTGACCCAAGCATCAGGAAGGCGATAGAGAACGGCACACCGATACCACAAAACACAATAGACTCAGCCATCACGAATATGCAGAATCGCGCACAGCGTTACCGTGGCGAGGTTATAGGGCGTACTGAGTCCATTGATGCTTTGCGCTCAGGGCAATGGCAATCTATTCAACAAGCGGCAGATAACAGTGATATACCGCCTGAAACTATCAAAGTATGGGATGCCACAGGCGACGTAAGAACAAGGACAGACCATGGCCTTGCAGACAATCAGGAAAGGGCTTTAGACCAGCCTTTCAATGTTGGAGGTTCGTTGCTTATGTTTCCCGGTGACAGAAGCTTAGACGCTTCAGCATCACAAACGATTCAATGTCGCTGTCAAGCTGTTTATCGTGTAAAATGGGG
>CAZQMI010000070.1:0-12638 GCA_964594475.1 uncultured Thermoplasmatales archaeon | reverse complement strand
TTACAACCAAAAATTATATTCTAATATCTAATTCAAATAAGCATATAAAAAATATATGTATGGAATCTTTGCAAGCCTCAGGGATAAAATTTTACACTAGGAATAATAATGATATTGTTTATTATTCTGTCCTATTCTCAAATTTTTTGAACTCATTTGGACCCATATCATATAAAAAGAAAATTCCAGATCTGGTTTATAACTTTTCAAATAAACAACTATCAATTTTTCTTAGAGGTTTATTTGATGGAGATGGATGGGTTGAAAAAAATTCCGTTTTATTGCTTTCAGCTTCAAATGAATTAATAAATGATGTGAAAAATTTACTTTTACGATTTAAAATTACATCAAGAATTACTACAAAAAAGTTAAAAAGAACTTATTATAAACTCAATATTTCTGGAAAACAAAATTTACTTCGTTTTCTGAATTTTATTTCTTTTACTATATCATATAAAAAAGAAAAATTACAAAAGACGATTAAAAAAAATTCTAATACAAATGTGGACCTATTACCCAATAGTTCAGAATTCATAAAACAAATTAGAACAAAGCATAACATGTATCAAAAAGATCTTGCACAGACACTCGGGTGTGAGCGAAGTTATATTTCAATGGTTGAAAATAAAAAAAGACATCTTTCTAAAAAGAAACTTTTAAAATTGGCTAAATGGTTAATTAAAAATGATACGACTCATTATAATTTGTTAAGTTTATTGGAGTTTAATTTTAGAAAAATAGTAAAAATAAATAAAATTAAAAACAAATATGGTTATGTATATGATTTGTCTGTAGAAGATAATGAAAATTTTATGGCAGGTCATGGAAATATTTTTGTGCACAATACATTCACCATGGCTCATGTAATCGAAAAAGCACAGCGACCAACTCTAGTAATCGCTCACAACAAGACTCTCGCTGGACAACTATTTAATGAATTCAAAGACCTCTTTCCCAATAACCGTGTTGAATATTTTGTTTCCTATTATGATTATTATCAACCAGAATCATATATTCCAGAGCGAGACCTCTATATTGAAAAGGATGCGGACGTCAACCCAAAAATCGAACAGATGAGACTCTCTGCAACCGCATCACTTCTCTCCAGAAAAGATGTTATCGTCGTTGCCTCAGTATCAGCGATTTACAGCGTTGGTGATCCTGCTGATTTTTCACAGCTGGGTTTTGAATTCCAACAAGGAATGCATATCAGCAGGCAGGATATCATTGAAAAACTAGTAATGATGCAGTATGAACGCAATGATTTCGAACTGCAACAAGGACGCTTCCGTGTGAAAGGAGACGTGGTAGATGTCATCCCTGGATATGCAGATAACATCATACGCTTGGAACTATTTGGAGATGAAATCGACCAGATCAGAGAACTCGATAAAATCACCGGTGATGTCACCGAACAATTTGATTATTTTTACCTTTATCCTGCGAAACACTTCGTCATTCCAGAACACAAGCAACAATCAGCCATTGCATCAATCAAAGCTGAACTGGAAGAACAACTCCCAAATCTTGGATTGGTGGAACAGCATCGATTAAAACAACGCACATTGTATGATATCGAAATGATCGAAGAAACCGGATTCTGCAAGGGAATTGAGAATTATTCCCGGCATTTCGATAATCGAAAACCAGGGCAGAAACCACATTGCCTGCTTGATTATTTCCCCGATAATTTTCTTTTGTTCATTGACGAAAGTCATCGTACCATCCCTCAGGTTCATGGCATGCATCATGGTGATTACAGCCGAAAGAAATCACTCATTGAATATGGATTCCGCTTGCCCAGTGCCTTTGATAACCGGCCACTTACCTTCAATGAATTTAGCCAATACATGAACACTACTATCTTTGTCTCAGCTACACCCGGAGATTATGAATTTGAGGTTTCAAATCAAGTAGTTGAACAACTCATCAGACCAACTGGACTTGTTGATCCAGTGGTAGAAGTGAAACCAATCAATGGCCAAATCCCTAATCTCATCAGCGAGATTCATTCTACGATCTCTCAAGGTCATCGTATCCTGGTGACAACTTTGACCAAACGATTGGCTGAAGAACTTTCTAATTATCTTTCTTCAAAGGGGATTAAAACCCGGTATCTGCATGCTGAGATCGATACCATTGAACGAGGCGAGATCATCAGACAACTCCGCTTGGGAGAGTTCGATGTCTTGGTCGGTATCAACCTTCTCCGAGAAGGAATCGATATTCCTGAGGTAGGATTCATTGGCATTCTTGATGCAGACAAAGAAGGATTCCTCAGAGATCATCGAAGCCTTATTCAAATAATTGGTCGAGCTGCTCGAAATGTAGATGCCAAAGTTGTCTTATATGCTGATAAGATCACCGATTCCATGCAGAAAGCACTTGATGAAACCATGAGACGACGTAATAAACAGATTGCGTTTAACAAAAAACATGGCATCACTCCGCAAACCATACAAAAACCAATTCCGGAGAAAACAGTTGAGATCAAAGATACTAAACATATCCCCAAATCAGAAATCCCAGATATCATCATGGATCTTGAACAAGATATGAAACAGGCCGCAGACAATCTTGATTTTGAAAAAGCAATCTTTCTCCGTGATAAAATCAAACAGTTAAATCGGCAGCTTACCATGACGCCAACTGAAAAAACATAATGAAAAACAATTCACAAAGCATCAATTGTGTATGGTTCATTTACAGGATGCCAATCAACTGTTCCCCAGGGGAAAAAAATCCCAATGGGATTAAATGTACGGATAAATAGGATCCCTGGAATCCATTTTGGAAGAGAACCAACAGCATTATCCCAATAGTTCGCATCCCAGGTACTTAGCTGCAACCCAGTTGGTGAAAGCCATGTTGCAAATTTTGCATGTTCAATATTATCAATAAAATTGTTTTGAGTGATCGTATTTCCCGCAGCATAAATCGCAAACATCCCTTGCTGATTATTATAAAGCTGATTGAGTTCAACATAGCAATCATTTGATTCCTCTAGATAAATTCCCTTTGAACAATGTGAAACCATGTTATTATGAATATATTGATTGACAGATGATGTAACAAGGATTCCATTGATACAATCAGTGATTTGATTCTTTGTTATGATATTACGAGCACTATTTTCATAGCATCGTATAGCTGCAAATGGACAGTTGATGATGACATTATGTTCAATGATTGTATTTTGACAATGATGGATAGCAATTCCTACATCTTCACTATCTATGATGATATTATCTGAGATAATACAATCATGTGCATTTACATCAAGATTTGCACCAATCATTTTCCCACCGCCCCCAGTCAATGTAACATTTGATATGCTGACCCCAGTTGCTTCTACAATTAACACCGTTGTTGATCCATCGCCTTGGATTATGGTCGTTGATGCATCTTCACCAATAAGTGACACTGTTTTATCGATAATGAGATTCTGCTCCTGGTACAATCCAGATCGGACAAGAATGGAATCGCTATTTTGAGCTGCTTGCAATGCTTGCTCAATAGTCGAATAATCAGCCGATCCATCATCATCAACGATAATGATATCGGAATATCGAAATTCAGCTGATGATTTACCAATGACTCCGATACTTAGAAGAATCAGGAGAGCAATTAGCACAGCATATGGTTTTCTTCTATCGTTTCCCCCCATATAATCTCAGTAATAACAATGATATTATACATTTATAAACATTGTGTAAATAAAAAATTGGTATTCATCAATTAGCTATATCGATTTTTTTTGATCTATAGACCCGTGTTTGCAATGCACCGTAAAAAAAGAAACATTCTTCCAGTATTTGCAGTTGAGGATGAAAAGAAATCATGTCAAGACCATGATTTTTCATAAACACTGTATAATTTTTCCGATGATCTATATCTGCACAAGTTTCAACACCCTTAATTAACATATTAGCAAATACACCTGAAAATCCTCTTCCTCTTCCATAATCAGTGATAAATAGCTTTCCATTTGATTTGACTATTTGTATGGTTTTTTCAATAATTGTCTGAATTGAATTCTGTGTATTTGGATGCAGAACTAAACTCAGAATCGCTGCATCAAAACTTGATTTTTTTAGTGTGAGCGATTCGATAGAGTCATGAATAAAAGTAATGGATTTCGTGGATTTCTTTCTTGCTAATTCAACCATTTTTTTTGATACATCGACACCGGTTACTGAAAAACCATGAGCAGCTAGCACTCTTGCTTGTTGACCTGTTCCTGAACCAAGATCAATGATGTTTTCGCAATCATATTTTCTAGCAAGTTGAGTTATCTTTTTATGAACTCGATGAAGGAAAGGATTGAAAACAAGATCATAACATGGAGCAAATTGACCTTCAGAGGATTTATTTTGCATTATGTATACATATATGATTTACCCTAAATATCATTTATCTAGCTGTTTTAGTTTGGAACGCGATAGGAATTCTTTTGTTTATCAATTGTGTTCTCCCTTTCCATTTTCTCTAGAATGATTAATAAGCGATCATCATCCACATCGAGTTTGCTTTTTAATTGATAGAATGATTGTTCATCATTTAAGAGCAATCGAAGAATCTGACCACGAATCTGTCGATCCGATCCCTGGAATCTTGATTGTTGTGTTTTCGGTTTGATCCCGGTTTTTTTACTGGTTAGATATAGAGCACCATAATCCATAAGCGCATTATGCCAATCCCTACTTTTTCCCTTAGGAAGGCATTGCTCTGCAATTTGAAAAAGGTCTTTGTCAGAAATCGATTCCGGTAAGTCAAATTCATTAATAAAAATACGGCGGATATTAGTATCCACTGTGGCAATGTCCGCATTTGCTGAGAAAATCTGAATTGCTTTTGAAGTATATGGTCCGATACCCGGAAGATTTTCAAAATGTTTCACAGCTTCCAAGACTTCACCATTAAATTCGTTTGCAATGACTTTTGCAGATCGATGCAAATACATTGCTCGACGATTATATCCTAGACCCATCCATGCAGATAATACCATTTTATAAGGAGCATCAGCAAGCTTTCTTACTGTTGGCCATTGTAACATCCATCTGTTGAAATAGTCAATTACCCGGGAGACCTGGGTTTGCTGCAGCATGAACTCTGAAACTAGAATTTGGTATGCATCCGTCGTTTTTCTCCAAGGGAGATCTCGTTTATATTGCTTATAAAATGATAATATTTTTTGCTGAAATTTTTTAATTTCGCATTCAGGAATGGTTAATGATTTCATCATAATGAACCCATCAAACAGAGATATTGTTTAGATATTGATATAACCTTAACCTGTTCGAACTTTCTGAACATAGATAGAATTATCTTTGAAAACAATCCAACGAAGTTTATTTCCATCCTGTAAATCCAGGTTTTCCACTACTTCAGAGGGAACAGTAATTCTTCTTCTTGATCCTCGAATGGTTATTGCGGTCTCTGTTATTGAGATTACATTGTCTAAATCAACTTTCATCTTCTATCATACTCCTAAGCTAGAGAAGAGTAGTATATTAAAAACATTGTTATTTTTTCAATAGCTATTGGATAGGTTATATTACGGCAATATACCTAAAACTTTTACCAGTGTTATAAGACCCATAGAGATTGCATACACTGGAATGACTATCCTCCACATTTTATTGGGAAGCACTCGAACAAGATAGGGAGAAAGAATTGCTGCGATGAAACCACCAGTAAAAATCGAAGGTAATAACACAAAATCAATAGTAATACCTACAGAGGTAATACTTATAAAAGATGCAAATCCAACAACTGAAACTATCCCTTCTGCAAGTGATACAATTGCTGCAGCAGTTTTTTCATATATTCCTGAAAACAACTGACCCATCATCACAACAGGTCCGTATCCTCCTGCCCCAATTCCTTTATTAAAACCGGCAAGAGCTGCAAAACAGGTGAGAAGTTTTGGCCGATATCGTGATTTTTTTGATCTAAGACCAATTAATCCAATGATTCCCATAGCCAATACTAGAATTGCCACATAGGTTTTAATGAAAGATGGGGGTAATTCCAATGCAGCATAGGTCATTATTACTGATATTATTATTGCAAAGCATCCTGTGGTAGCAATAATGACTGTTATTTTAGTTTCTTGATTAAATGGTTTATAAAATGTAAATGATACATTTTGAAATTCCTGATGAAAATAACTTGCGGTAATTCCAGTTATCGCTTCTGATAAAAGTAAGATCGGAACAACTTGGAGTGGATGATATCCTAAAAGTAACAACAATGGAGTGAGTCCAGTGCCAAATCCCATTCCTGCTGAAGAATCCATAGTTTCAAACAAGAATGCAAGTAGAATGATTAGTGGAAAAAGTTCAAACATTTTGACTTCATTATTTTATAATATCAGTGCAAATAGCATCATAATTGTAATATAGCATGTTATTGCGTATCCAATCCGTTTTAATGTTTCCTTTCGTATCTTCATTCTGTCACTCATAGAATAATCAGCATCCAAGGATTGTGCAATTTGACCAATATGTTGTATATTTTCTTCTACTTCCATTTGGTTTCCTCCATCAATAATAATGGTTTACATATTATTTATAATTATTGGTATTTTACCAATACTTTATGTTATTCTAACTTAATTAACAGTAATATTTGGTTTGAAAATTTTTCAAACCAATATATTTGTAAATAATAACCGAATGATACAAAAACCAAGCAATCAATACCAAATCCTGCATGAATCACCCTCTTGAAGACAAACAAAACCTAAAATTACTCCGCTATTTGGTATCCGGAAAAGCAGTGCGAGTGAATATTCGAGCACTTGCAAAAGAACTAGACCAACATCGAAGCACCGTGAAAAAAAAGGTGCAATGGATGTTTGATACTAATCTTATCAATCCACCATTCTACCCCTTTCCACAGCTCTATAAAGAATATCCCCTCCTTGTCCTGGTGAAGGCAGATATTCCCCGGACTGAGGAAACACGTGAATTCTTTATGGATGATGCCCATATCTTTGCTGCTTTCTCCTGTATGGAAGGACCATACAATACTTTACTCATGGAGTTTTTCAAGGACCTGGAAACCTATCATTCATGGAGAGAACAAATTGTAAAAGACCAAAAGATACCCACACGGGATCACCGTGCACCAGCCCATGCCTATATCTTTAGTAATAAACTCACATTCAAATATGATCCAACCTGTTTTATCAAGGACCTGCAGAAAACCTATCAAAAACATGGGACCGTAACCATCAACAATATCAGTCTCGATGAGCATACGTTTCCGCTTTTTATGCATTTGATGAAGGGGCATTTCATTCAGCGGAATGATTCCTCAATTGCAAGAGACCTTGACATCAACAGAAAAACCATCAATCATCGAGTCAATGACCTGCTAAAACAAAACATTATTGGCTCACCAAAATGTTTTTTTCCTAATCTTTTTGTTCCACCATCCTACAACTTGGTTGTCTCCATGATAGAAGTCAGAGAAAATAATGATGCTATTAAATCATACATTCTCAAACATGATAATATTGCCAGAGCTCAGGAAACCAGTACTGGATGTTACAATTTCCTGCTTTTCTCAGCTTTTCGAACGATTGAGGATTTTTTCGATTTGGGAGAAGACCTTATCAAGCGGTTTCCTCATGATATCGGAGCCATTGAAAACATCATCTTATCCTCCCGGATGATTCACACCATTAAACCTCAAAAACTCTCTTTGGGCTGGATCGAACGAAAACTATGGGAAATGCAACAACCATAAAAAGCATCTCGATTAATTCAAGGCCTAATTGTACCTCATCAAAAGTATGAATACAGGAAAGATATGAAAATCATATACAAATTGGCCGTTAAAATGTTTTTTTAACGACCAACTTGTACAACTTGAAGAGATATTTTTATAACCCAGATATAAATATACCTTCTGATATCGCACCCACGCATCCAATGTATGGAGGATAACCATGGCTAAAGAAGGATATAATCCATTTAAAATGGCTCAAGAACAATTCGATCGAATTGCCGATACCCTCGAATTAGAAGATGGCGCCCGTGATTTTTTACGAAATCCCAGACGTGAATACCATTTCACCATCCCAGTAAAGATGGATGACGGACATATCAAAGTCTTCAAAGGATTCCGCGTGCAACACAATGATGCCCTTGGGCCATCTAAAGGCGGTATCCGATTTCACCCTCAAGAAACCATAGACACCGTTCGTGCCCTTTCCATGTGGATGACCTGGAAATGTGCCGTTGCTGATATCCCACTCGGCGGAGGAAAAGGAGGAATCATCTGTGACCCACATGACCTTTCAAATAGTGAACAACAACAACTCTGCCGTGGATGGGTTCGACAAATCGCAAAAAACATCGGACCGGTTCAAGATGTTCCCGCTCCGGATGTGATGACCAATGCACAACATATGATCTGGATGATGGATGAATACGAAGCAGTTTCTGGTGGAAAATATCCTGGTGTGATTACTGGAAAACCAGTAGAACTCGGCGGATCACTTGGAAGAACAGAGGCGACCGGTTATGGCGTTATCTACATGGTCCGAGAAGCACTCAAAGAAATGGATATCGAAATCGAGAACACCACTGCATCAATCCAAGGATTCGGAAACGTCGCTCGCTATGCATCAGAACTCTACATTGAATATGGTGGAACCATAGTATCAGTATCCAGTTGGGACCAAGCGGATCAAAAAGCATACAGTTTCTACAAAAAAGATGGAATAGATCTCAATCAACTCCTAAAAATCACCGATCGTTTTGGAAGTATTGATAAAAAGAAGGCAAAAGAGCTCGGCTATGAGGTTAGACCCGGTGATGATTGGCTCACTCACAAGGTAGACATCCTCATCCCTGCAGCTTTGGAAAATGCCATCACCAAAGAAAACGTCAAAGATATCCCTGATACGGTAAAACTAATCTGCTGTGGTGCAAATGGACCAATCACTCCAGAAGCAGAGGACATGTTAGATAAACAAGATGTGGTGGTCATTCCAGATTTTCTTGCAAACGCAGGTGGCGTGATCTGCAGTTATTTCGAACAAGTACAGAGTAATCAAAACTATTACTGGACAAAAGAAGAAGTACTGGGAAAGCTGGATAATAAGATGACCGATGCTTTTTACAAAGTATGGGAACTGTCACAACGCAAAAAAATCAGAGTACAAGATGCAGCCTACATGATAGCCATCTCCCGCGTGGTAGATGCTTGTAAACTCCGCGGATGGATTTAAAAAAACAAACCATAGAAAACAAACCATTATGTTAGAAACAAAGGAAGAAGCAATCAAAAACAAGATTGAAGAAATCACAGGATATAAACTCAAAGAAAAAAGTGATTTGATACTGGAAACAGGGAAACACCTACGCCCCTTTTCCATTAAAAAAATCCTGTTACTCTCTTCTTCCTATGATTTTTTTTTACTCGAAGAAGAAGGACGTATCGAAAAACTCTTTCATCGAATCTATCCAGAAAATCTTCCACTTCAACCACCAGAGATCACTCAAATCGAAACCATCAACGATGCAGAACGGTATCTTGATAATGACCAATTTGACCTCTTCATCATCTTCAACGAACCACAGCAAAAGGATCTGCTTACCTTCACCAATGAAATCAAACAAACCCATCCAAACTTGCCCATCGTCTATCTAGCAAATCATACCAATCACCTGCAAACTCTCATAGAAAAAGATAATTACGAAACCATCGATCGAGCATTCACTTGGAATGGGGATGGATCTATCCTTTTAACCATAATCCAACTCTTCGAAGATCAAACAAACATCCAATCAGACCCATCAGGTGAAAACAAGGAAATCATTTTGCTGATCGAAGATGATATCCAGTATTACTCCTCATATCTTTTGCTCATTTATGAGGAACTATGGAAATACACCGAAGAACTAATGCAAAATGATCTCAGTTTAGTACAGAAGAACCGGCGATATCAACGACGACCGTTTATCCTTCATACCACCGATTTTGATGAAGCAACTGCCCTAGTCAATCAATATACCAATCATCTTCTCTGTGTGATATCGGATAACAATACAAAGCATCACCAGGATCATGCTGGTATTACCCTTGCAAAGAAAATTGAGCAGGCCAAACCATCCATTCCCATCATTATTCAATCATCAGATCCCCAACAGAGTAAAACACTTCCTGAAAACGCCACTTTTATTTCAAAAACACATACTCACTTGCAAAAGAAGCTGCGAGATCTAGTCTCCCATAGTCTGGGGCCAACCACGCTTCAAATCAAACAAAAAAATGAAACAATAACCATTAAGAACCTGGAGGAATTTGAAAAGATATTACTTAATAATTCTGCTAAAACATTCTCATCATTAGTAAATACTCATCATATTTCACAATGGTTGTTTGGTTTACAGGAAAAGGAACTGGCAAGTAAAATCAAATCAATCGAAAACACTGAAACAGATCTTCCGCGATTCTATCAACAGATCATTGATGCCGTTGAGGAATACAATTATTCACTACATCAAGCAACAGTTACTGATTTTTCACGAAACAAACAGCAACCACAAGCAAACATCAACCGTATTGGTGATGGATCACTTGGTGGTAAAGCAAGAGGACTGGCATTTCTTGCAAAGATTCTTTCGAAATACATCCCTGCGGATTTATTTCCCAATCTTAAAATTACCATCCCACGAACCATCGTTCTTTCCACAGAAATATTTGATACATTCATTGAAAAAAATCATCTTTCCCTCGATGATCTCTTTACATTATCAGATGAACGAATTGCATCACATTTCATAAAAGGTAACCTTCCTGCAACCGTTCTTGGAGATCTTCGGGCCTTTGTCCGAAAAACCAGAAAACCGTTAATCGTTCGTTCATCGGGGATGCTTGAGGATTCATTATTTCAACCCTTCGCAGGGATTTATGCATCTGTGCTACTTCCCAATGAAAGTTGGGAAACCGATCTTCGGTTCCAAGAAGTTTGCAATTCAATCAAATATGTCTATTCATCAACCTATTTTTCAAAAGCAAGAACCTATATTCGATCCACACCAAAACACATCGCTGATGAAAAAATGGCAGTATTGATTCAGGAGGTCGTTGGTCAAAAACATGGGAAATATTTTTATCCTACAGTTGCTGGCGTTGCAAAATCCTATAATCACTATCCAGCAGGACCTTGTAATCCCGATGAAGGAATCGTGTATCTTTCACTTGGCTTGGGAAAATCAATCGTTGATGGAGGATCCAGTTACTGTTTTTGTCCAAAACGGCCCAAAACACCGCTTTGTGGAACACCGAAAGACTTTTTACCGTATTCACAAAAAAAATTCTATGCAATAGACATGACGAGTTTTTACAAAACCATGGGAGACCATGAAGAGCATTCTTTAGCTCAATTAGATATTAAAAAGGCTAGATCACATGGAACACTAGAAATGCTTGCATCCACGTATTCCCCTCGAGATGACCGCATATACCCCGGTCTTGAAGAAGAAGGCTATCCTGTGATCAATTTTGCTCCTTTGCTTCAGTTCGATACCCTACCCCTCGCCAAAGCAATGGAATTATTACTTTCCATCAGTGAAATCGCCCTGGGATATCCGGTTGAAATAGAATTTGCTCTCAATATTTCACCCGATAATCAAGAATCATCGGAACTGGTTATCCTGCAGATTCGAAATATGATGCCCCCTTCTGAAACAGAGGATGTATATCTCACTGATTTTGCTGAAAGGAACGTGGTCTGTTACAGTGAAAACGCACTCGGGAACGGAACAATCACCGATATCAAGGATATCGTTTATATAGACCCAGAAATCTTTGATCTGGGACAATCCTCACAAATTGTACCTATTCTTCGAGATATCAATCTAAATCTGATGAAACAAAACAGACCATATTTACTAATCGGTCCCGGACGATGGGGATCAGCGGATCCATGGCTCGGAATCCCAGTCATCTGGAGTGATATCGCGGGTGCAAAAGCAATTATAGAAACACCAGTAAAAGAACGCATCATCGAACCATCACAGGGATCTCATTTCTTCCATGACATGGTCTCAAGTCAAGTCGGCTATTTGATTACCCAATCAAAAACAAGTATTCTCAACTGGGATTATCTTAAATCATTACCCGTTAAAACTCACAAAGATTCCGTGTTTCACGTGCACACTGACAATCCTCTTTCCGTTCATCTCGATGGAAGAAATCGAAAGGGAATCATTGTAATTAAAAATAAAATGAAATCTAAAAGCAAGGAATGACGACGTATGCCCCCATCTAAAAAACCATCAAAAAAGAAGAAAACTCGAACCATTAGATCAAATAATAAACAAATCAACCAATTGAAGGAACGGGAAAAGGAACTCAACTGTTTATATGGATTAACAAGGATTGTTAGAGATAAACACATTTCCACTAATGATGCTCTCAATAACATCCTCAGACTCATTCCACCCTCATGGCAATATCCCGACATCACCTCTGCTCGAATAAAGATCAATGGAACTACTGTTAAAACACCCAATTTTAAGAAAACCCCATGGATGCTGTCAAGTGACATTAAGATAAACGATGAAAAAATTGGACAGCTTGACATCTGCTATTTGAAAAAGAAACACGAAGCT
>CAZQMI010000069.1:0-12697 GCA_964594475.1 uncultured Thermoplasmatales archaeon | reverse complement strand
AGAGGGTAAACGCAGTATCCATCTGTGCGGCATCTGGTGAACACAAAACATGTCCACGTTTTAATTCATCATAGTTTGCTCCACGAACCGCAAGACCGACCCTTGATCCTGCAGGAGCTTCATTGACCTCATTATCCTGCATCTGAATAGATCGAACAATGACTTCTTTTTCAAGTGGAAGGAGTTTTAGTTTTTCGTGTTTATGAACAATTCCTTTGTTCACAAATCCTAACAACACATCACCAACTCCTTTTACTGGAAAAGAATGATCAATAGTGATGACTACCGGGGCATCCAAATTCCTATTCAGATCTTGTTTTGTGAGGTATTCCATAATATGATGTATGTTTTTTTCAATGATATCAAATGATTCAAGCGTAGTATCTTTCATCATGTTTTGAAGTTGATCTGTATCAACATAGGCAGGAACAACACATAATCCCCGGTTCATATTGAGCGAATCAAGCATAAGGATAGTTTCTCCAAGAGCGGGGGTTATTGATTCAGCAGAAACAATCGCGACATCACTGATATTCATCACCTGACTTTTCACAGTTATTTTATCATCAATGGGACAAACAAACGAGAACACGGCATCATCAGTTTTCCGGTGGAAAAAAACCATATCGCTCTCCGTTGCCTTTTTACCAAGTTCTTTGGCTAGTGAATCATCATGAAAAACGCCGATGGTAATCTGTTTCATATCCTCCTGCATCAACCACTTTTACATAAAGGTATGCGTAATACCTTCCTTTGAAAGTTATAAAAAAAAGCAACATCATAACTGAAAAAGCGCAATCATCTTTTGCACTCTAATGAAAAGAATGGGCCCGGCCGGATTTGAACCGACGACCATCTGGTTATGAGCCAGACGCTCCGCCAGACTAAGCTACGGGCCCAAAAATTTTATTTTCTGATAATAGTAAAGGTAGTATTAATTATTTATTGGCATCATGCAACCCTAATAAAAAATATCAATCAATCATCTATTGAATATATCAATTCTTTCTATGCCTAAAAAGATTAACAATCTTTTTTATATGGTATAGATGAACCTTGTTCATCTCTTTTTTAATTTCTCATTTTTTATTCTGAAACTACTTCATCAATAGATTCCCAGAATGATTGCACATGTTTCTTCAATGAATCTTCCCAGGAGATATCGATGAAATCAGTATCAACCTCGAGAGAATTATGAAAATCATCCCTGTTTTGTATTTGATCAGGAATCATCCTTTTTTCTTTTTCCATCCATTCACCTTGTCTACTCCCAATATACTTTAGGTTCTGTTTGTTCTCATTATAAATAATCTCTTTGTCAAAATAACAGAATGTAAAAATTATTAGTCAATGAGAAATAGTCTTTAATAGAGAGCAGGTATCATCTTTATTGATTTCATGCATTCACTTCCACTCATTGCAAAATACCCCTTTCTCTCAGATGCGAAATCATATGTAAAACAACAAGGGCCGACAATAGCTGAACTCTTACAGGATCCTCTCTATGAACGATCTCGAAGTATTGCCGTGGAAAGACTGGAAAATGCCTTCAATCAAAAAGACGTCGGAATGCGTCGTCTGGCAACTGAATCAGATTGCATCATGGAACTTTTCTCCTATCCAATCGCTCGGATGATTGCAGTCTGTATTGATGATCCTTATTTCACCCGTCGATATGCGCTTGGTGAAGCGGTTCATATGTATAAAAATCTCTTAAAAGAACCAACGACCTTTCTGTTACATATTGCCGATGAGTTTCATCTCGATATCAGTAAACAAGAAAACAAAAATATGTTTTCACTTTATTTCACTGAGTATCTTAACTATGCACCTACTCGATATAAAACATGGAAAATGATCAACAGAGAGCTGGATCATGGATATATTACCATCTCCAAAAAGGATCTTGCTCGGCTGCTTCAGGAAGCACTACGGAAAAGAATCAATGAAGAACTGGACAAACGAACCTGCGTTGAACGAGTGAGGTATCTTTTTTCATCAGAGATTCAACAATTAAAAGCGAAAGTGCTTTCCTATCGGAAACATATAGAGGCTGCACCAGTTGGAAAACTTGACATTGAGAAACTTCCACCCTGTATGAAACAGATACTCAGTGCAGCCCAATCGGGAGAAAACGTTCCACATGTCGGACGGTTCGCTCTCGTTGCCTTTCTCAACTCATTACAACTTAGCACACAGGAAATCATCAATCTATTTAGCAGGGCACCAGATTTCGAAGAAGAAAAAACCCGATATCAAATAGAGCATATCACCGGTGAAGGATCATCCACATCCTACAAGGCACCTGGATGTGAAAAACTGAAAACCTATGGTCTTTGCCCCACTGAGGAAATCGATGCACTCTGTAAAAAAATAAATCATCCGCTTAACTATTACCGAGCAAAATGGAGAAAACAAAAAAAGAAGGAAAGACAATGAAACAGTTTATCACCTTCGAAGGAATCGATGGATCAGGGAAAAGCACTATCATCGAGGCTATCTATCAAAAGCTAAAAGATAATAACCATGCAGTAATTAAAACCGTGGAGCCAACTGATACCTGGATTGGAAACTGTGTAAAAAGATGTATCGAAACGGATACCGATCCATTCGTCACTGCTTTTACCTTTGTTGCGGATCGAATACAACATGGAAAACAAATAACACAATGGTTACAGGATGGTAATATCGTTCTTTGTGATCGTTATGCAGAATCAACCTATGCCTACCAAGGACTACAACTCAAAGATCATATCAATAATCCCATTCAATGGTTGCAGGAATTATCTGAAAAACGAATCCCAACACCGGATCGAACTTTCGTTTTTCTGATTGATCCGTCCATTGCCCTCAAACGGATTCAGAACCGAGATAATCTTATTCCTTTTGAACGAATTTCCTTTCTTGAAAAAGTACAACATAATTACAAGCACCTTGCTAAAGGAACACGTTTTAAAACCATCAATGCAACTGCATCAATTGAAAAGATCACTTCTCTTTGTCTTCAAGATATCCTTGATTAACTCTTCTTTTCTTTAACCTAACATTATTATTGTAGGGCTGCATTCAAAGCATAGAGCATTATAGAAAAAAACGATGTAAAATGGTGGAGGAAAAACAGCACTATGGAAGATGAAATTTTTAAACACAGAGTGGGACGAACACCTCTTATTAGAGCATATAATCTAGAAAAAAAACTTGGTGTCAAAAAAATTTTTTTAAAACTTGAAGGTAATAATCCATCTGGGCACCGAGAGGATCGATTGGCGTATCTTTTCATTAGAGATGCTCTTACTCGAGGAAAAAAAACCATCTGTTTAGGAACCTATGGTACCATTGGAGGATCACTTTCATATCTTTCACAATATTTTGATGTTAATTGTGTGTTTTATGTCCCAGATAAAAATAAGATTTCTCGAAAAAATCTGTTAGCCGATGATTCCGATCACGTAGAAATTCGTGAATTTGGATCCAGTTATGAGGACTGTGTGCAGGAAAGTCGTCGGGTGGCAAAAGAAAACAATTGGTATGATGCTAATTTCGGTCTGGCAAACAGTGTCATTAACATGTATGCATTCTCTTACATAGCATCAGAAATAAGCCGACAGCTTGATGGTCGTTGTGATAGTGTGTTTTGTCAAACATTCAATGGATCATCAATATCGGGCTTACATCTTGGATTTAAACAATTATGGATCAAAGAAGACATCGATGTGCTCCCTCGTATTTGGGCGGTGAGTACTGAAAATGGCAATGCCATCATTGAATCATACAAAAGGGGTAGTGATACTATTCTTACATTTGATCCTAAACAGGTGAAGAAAACTCGGTACAGTCGACATATGGTGAACTGGGATTGTCAAAATGGTCAAGATGCACTCAATGCCATTCATGATACTTATGGAAGAGCAATCGGGGTTACCGATGAAGAGCTTAGCTCCTCTGTAAAAACATTTAGAAAACTTGAAAAAATCAAGCTGAGTATCCCCAATGGATTTCCTGTGGCGGCTTTTATGAAAGCTGCAAAAAACAATGATATCTCTGATGGAAACCATGTGTTGATATTAGATGATGGAAAAGTCGATTTAGATATCCATCGCTTACGTAAAAACGATCTTTCCATCTCCTATAAAGATTTTCTTAAAACACTTGATGATTGGCTCTTGCAATTCTCTGATCCTATGCAGGAAATCGATGAAGCCGTAGAAAACGCCTTTGAAGATGGTTACGTACTTGGTGCCTTTGATCGAGGTACTATCGTCGGCATCGTTATTCTTTCGCGAATGAATTTTGAAACGTTTTTCCCGAAATATCATCTTTCATATATTGCGACAAAAAAAACCGTGAAAGGAAAAGGGATAGCAACAGAACTATTGAAAAAAGCCATTCAAATCACAAAGGGAGAACTCTCCCTACATGTAGAAATCGATAATAAAAAGGCAATACGGCTCTATGAAAAAATGGGGCTGAGAAAAAAATATTATCGCATGCTTTATGTTGGAGAAGAACATGAATCCCAGCTCTAACCAGCTCACCACCGAAGAAGTAACCGATCTCATTGAATTAACAAAACAACTAATCAAAATTCCAAGTACAGTCAATGATGGAAATGATATCTATCAATACGTTGAGGACTACCTCAATCGACACGGTCTTGCAGTTCAAAACCAATCGATGAGAAACCCCTATGTTGACTATCATGATTTCTCAAATCTTTATGTAAAGATCGGTAATGGAAATGGTCCAAAAATCATGCTAAATGGGCATCTGGACACAGTTGGTGCACTACGACCGGAGCGATGGTGCTATCCACCTTATCATGCTATTGAAAAAGAGGGAAAAATTTTTGGTAGAGGTGCAGCGGATATGAAGGGTGGATGTGCCGCTGAAATCATCGCACTTCTTGGCTTTCTGAAACGAAGAAAAGAAATCAATGGTGAACTCTTCCTCAGCTGTGTCTTCGGTGAAGAAGCACCCTTTTCCCTTGGTGCAGACTCCTTGCTGAGGGAACATCAATTAGATGATTATGATCTGATCATCGTAACCGAGCCATCTCCAATTCTTTCCATAAATGATTATTGTTTCACCCATGATAAAATCCATGTTACCCAGTTTCCTGTGGCCATCGTTGGTGCTGAAGGACGAGTGGTCCTTGAAATAGAGTTATTCGGCAAAGCAGCTCATGCATCCCATCCATCACGAGGGATTAATGCCTTACATGATGCAGCAACCTTGATATCAGAACTTGCTCGATTTGATATCTTTACCAATATCAAACGAGGAAGAGGACATTATGTGGTCCTTAACATTGAAGGAGGAGATCCTACCTTTACTGTTCCAGAATACTGCCGGATTCTCATCAACCGACAAATCATGCTTGGAGAGGATGCAACATCAGTTATCCGAGAGATCGAAAAAATCGTTCTTGCTCTCCGCTTGGAATCAAAAATAAGAGTATATAAACGTCACTCTCCAGATCCCTTACTGGAATATCAACCATACATCAATGAAGAAAGCTCCTACATCGATCTCTTTTTACAAAACGTTGCTGAACAACAACGATCAACTGAATCAGATACCTCCTCAAATGATGAAAAACTCTGTCGGTTCACAACCAGAAGTGTAGGAGATTTTAATTTGTTCGGAACCAGGACAAAAGCACCAACGCTTGTGTTTGGACCCGGTGGTGGAAACATTCATGCACCAAATGAATATGTTCATAAACACGATCTGATTGATACTGCCAATTACCTGCTTTCATTTCTTCTGAAGGTGTATCAATGAATAGATACCCTCGCTTACGCATTGATTTATCGAAAATAAAGCAAAATACCAAAACCATTGTTGATCTTGCTCAAAAAGCAGATATCACTGTTTCAGGTGTGACCAAGGCGACCTGCGGAGATCCCCATGTGGGTCAGGCGATGATTACAGGAGGAGTTTGTTCCCTAGCAGATTCACGGGTAGAAAATATCAACCGCATGAAGGAATCAACACTTGAAACAGAATTCATGCTTCTTCGTACACCAATGAAAAGTCAACTCAACGAAATCATCCAACATGTTGATGTCTCGTTGCAATCAGAGTATTCAGTAATTAAAGATTTAAACGAGATAGCTGCTAAACAACACACGTCTCATCGCATCATTCTCATGGTGGAGATGGGCGATCTCCGGGAGGGAATGACAACGCAAGAACTTTCCGCTTTGTTACCAAAGATCAATGAGCTTAAATCAATACAGTTGCAAGGAATCGGGATGAATCTTGCCTGCTTTGGAGGAGTGGTGCCAACCGAAGAAAAAATCAAAGCATTCTCAAATTTCGTTGAAACCATTGAAGATGCCTATAATGTTCAATTCTCATTGGTAAGCGGTGGTAACAGTGCAAATATCCCACTTTTACTTGAAACGAGAAAAAAAACACGAATCAATCATCTCCGCATCGGTGAAGGTATTCTTCTCGGAAGGGAGACTGTACATCGTACACCAATTCCTAACACTTTTCAGGATGCATTCACCTTAGAAGCAGAACTCATTGAACTGAAAACGAAACCATCCGTTCCAAATGGAAAGATATCAGAGAATGCATTTGGTGAAACACCAACTTTCACGGACAAAGGAATGATCAAACGAGGAATCGTTGCCATTGGTCGACAGGATGTCATCGTCGAGGATCTTACCCCAATTGATGATCATATTGAAATTCTAGGGAGCAGCAGTGACCATATAATTTTACATCTAAAAACCGAAAGATATGAAGTTGGAGATATCGTGCAATTCTCGGTGAAATACGGGGCATTGGTCCATCTATACACGAGCCCATATGTACACAAAATCTATGTTTAAAACGTGTTTTTAAACATATTCCTTCAATGTTTTCTGCATATCGTCAGCAAGTACTATGTTTCGTTCAATCTCCTGCCATTCCAGTTCATAATCATTGAGCAGATGCTTTACCATATCCGGAATGCGTGGAGCACATAAGATACCTCGAACCTTTACATCTTTTACATCATGCTTAATATCCTGCACATACATGCGAAGTTGATGAACCGCACTAATGGTTGCAAGACTACGTTTCACTTCAATGATGACCGGGGTATGATGCTTATCAAAACCATAGAGATCAATCATACCGGATTTCACTTGTTTCTCCCTTGTTTTAATACGAAGACCTTCCTCAATACAATCAGGACTATCAATGATCTGATTGACCACATCAACTTCCATTCCCACTATTTGCAGTTGTGCTGTATCCCTTAGGGTTGAAATAAGAACACTTTCTACCGATCTGAAGGTGATAGTCATTTTTTCATCAGGTTTCCGATGTCTTGATTTAATGATTACTCTTTCATCCTTTTTAGTGAACTCACTGATGGATCCAGCTGGTTGCCAATTGATTGGTTCCCTCAATACGGGCTGATGAACGAGAACATTACCATCCTGTTTGATCATGATGATCCGTTCCCCCCAATCAAGAAATGATTGTGCTCTTCCAAGATATTCTACTTGACAGTCGCCGATGATTTGAAGAAATGTTTTCTTTGGATTTCGCTGATGATGCATACGAATAAATTCAAGAACGGTTTCTGCATCTGCATTAGTGATAATTTCAACCATTTTTTTCCTCACCATCCAAAGTAGGATCTAACTCGTGATAAATAATGAAAGAACAAAGGGAAAGAGAAGAAGTGATGATACTCTATTCGTTCCATGGAGCAACCATGCACCAATAAGGTTTTTTGATCTATATACAATAATTACTGTCAAAACTGCCTGGACAATGGTTGAAACAAGGAAAAAAGAGTTGAAATGCTGTGGATGAGCCAATATGAAACAAGCAATTGAGGTAAACAAGGCGATGTTTGTATTTGTTTTTTTCATTAAAAAGAGAAATAACACTCCTCTAAAGAAAAATTCTTCTGTAAATGATTCAAAGAAACTGATGATTGCAAATACTTCTGAACTAAGAAATGTTGATTGCTGAAGCCATAACACGATACCTGTTACAACCAGCATCACAGGAATAAGCGACAACGCCAGCATTATACTTTTTTCCAATCCAATCCTTTTTAGCCCAAGACTTGAAAGAAGGAGGTAAACATTCTTTTTTTCACTGAAGAATAGAACTAAAAGAGGAAAACCAATAAATAACACAGTTTTCCACAAAACGTAACTGAAAGAGCCAAACCACGAAAAAGCAATCAGGGCATCATACAGGAAGACAATGATTACTATTACAAGAACTAATTCCACTATTGACCGAGCATTATTTCTCTTATAAAAAAGAACATAAAGTAATGGAACAACTAACGGAATAAGCATTGGCGATAGAAGAAAATTCATTCTTAATACTCATCCTCACCACAAACGGTACTAAGAAATAACAGAAAAATCATTTTTATGGTTTTTGTTTTTCTTGAGCATCACTACATTTCCCCAAAAGATCAGCAGGATTAAGCAGATTATTTGGGATATTATCACCAAACCAATTGCCACCGAGATACTGGTTGGAATCAATCGGGCTTGATGAATAGATCTCCAAATGAAGCATGCTACATCGTTTCTTTTTTTGCAGCTGTTGAATATAACCTGGGCTTGTTTCATCAATTGCATTTCTGTTTAATACCTCACCAATATGCCCGATCACTTGCCCTTCGGAAATATGTTCACCCTCCTCAACTAATGTATCTGACAATTCAGCATATCGATAGAACACACCAGATCTTCCTTTTGCCATTACCTGATATGTGGTATTCCAATAGTGAATCATTTCTTTTGAGGTGAATATCCCAACAAGAAGTATACGACCAGATTCCATTGCAACAACTTCTTTTCCTTTCTCAGCATAAATATCAAGACCACAATGCACTCGATCTCCTCTCTGCTCTAAAAAACCACCCACTCCCCCCTTTTTTGGAAAAAATGTTTTTTCTATCGTTTTAACCGGCCATTTCATGGACAGACCCTCACATAACTAATTTCATGTTATAATTTTTTAAATAAAACGTTCATACTTTCAATTCTTCCAGCGATGTTTGTGTTATGAATCAGTGTTCCGGCATACTCATACCCAGCTTTTCCAAACGTACAATTCATTCCAAAAGACTCTGCTCGAGCAATAGTATAAGAAGTTTTGAACTTTTCTTCCCTTACATCATTTTCCATCTTTTGCAACAAATAAAAGGAAAGATTTTTTCCTCTGAATGAAGGATGTGTTGCAAAATCGGTCATTTCAACACATCGATGTCTTTCATCCATTTCTGCGGAAGATGCTGCTATCAATTCATGATCATGATAAATACCATAATACTGGACATGATTCTGCATTGTTTTTTCAATAAATGATGGTGAAAAAATTGGAAACGGATAACTCTGAAACACTATCTTATACAGTGTGGTTAAGGATTGAATATCCTGATCGGAAAGCTGTTTAATCTGATACTTTTTCAGATCGTTTTGTATAACAATCTTTTTTTTCCTTTGTTTAAAAGCTGCTAATACTTTCAAGATCTTCTTTTTTTCTTCATCTGACTGCATCTTTCGTGAAGGATCAAGAAATTTGCTAAGGAATACTCCATCAATGCATTCACCATACAACCATGGTATCTTTGCTTCCTGAGTATAGCTGTTTTTAAGAAATTTTTTTGTTGCCCAATCTGGAACTTTTGCAAAGATTTTACTATATTTCTTTTCTCTTGCTAGTTGTTCCAATTGGAATATAATTTCCGGAAAATCACTTTTTGCAAGATCCATCAGATAAATTCTTTGATTATATGATCCATGCTGAATCGTGCTTTTACCAACATGTTCAATGATATCAACCATGATTACTCAACAAGAAAAAAATATCATAATTTAGTTTGCTATTGTTCATCTTGCATCTTTTTCCGTCGCTTCAATCGCTCTGTATTTTCTGGAGTCAATGAAATCGATTCGTCATAATCGGCAAGTAGTTTTGCGATTCCAACTGCTTTTTCTTCAGCACCTTCAAGATTCAACTGCAGATCACATTGATCACATTTCCGATCACAGAAATACTGTTTATATGAATCAGGTTCCTTGTAGCTGGTAATCACTCCCTCATAATTACGCAAAATCACCTTGTTTGTTCCCCATGAAATAAGATATTGAGGCATCACAGGAATCTTTCCACCTCCACCTGGAGCATCAATCACATATCTAGGAACCGCAAAACCACTGGTATGACCAATGAGATTCTCCATGATTTCAATCCCTTTGCTTACCGGAGTACGAAAATGAGTTAATCCTTCTGACAGATCACATTGGTATAAATAATATGGTCTGACCCTGTGCTTCACTAACTTTTGCACCAGAGATTTCATGATGCGGGGGCAATCATTCACACCAGCAAGGAGCACTGATTGATTCCCCAATGGAATTCCCCCATCAGCAAGTAATTTTAATGACCGCTTTGCTGAAGAGGTCAATTCCCGTGGATGATTAAAATGGGTGTTTACCCAAATGGGGTGATGTTTCTTTAGCATGGATACAAGTTTATGGGTGATCCGGTAGGGAAGTACTGCTGGAGTCCGCGTTCCAATACGAACTAGGTCAACATGATCAATATCATCAAGTTCAGTAAGAATCCAATCAAGATAATCCGTTGAAAGCATGAAGGGATCCCCACCTGAGAGCAACACGTCACGGACCTCAGGGTTTTTTTTGATATAATTGATTCCTTTCATCACCTCTTGTTTGGATGGGATGGAATCAGTGTCTCCAACACGACGTTTCCGAGTGCAATGCCTGCAGTACATTGTACAAGTGTTACTTATCAAAAACAGTAATCGATCAGGATACCGATGAGTGATACCGGCTACAGGGCTATCTTTATCCTCTGCCAATGGGTCTTTGATATCTGATTTTTGTAATTGTAATTCTGCAGGATCCGGAAATGCCTGTTTGAACACAGGATCTATCTCATAATTATCTCTATCAATCAATGATAAATAGTATGGAGTTATTGAAAGAGGGAATTTCGCAAGGGTTTTTTCTAAATCCTTGCGTTCATCTTGCTTGAATGAAATTCCTGTTACCTCTTCAAAAGTATCAATATCCTTGATACAATGAGCAATCTGCCATTTCCAATCAGTCCATTTTTCAAGAGAGGCATCTTTTTCCATTTTCTTTGCTAGTGATTCTTGTTGCTGATTATAGATTTTCTTCATGAAAAAACCACAACGTTCATCCTCTGCTATGTGGTCATCTTATATTAGTATTGGTATATCATATGGATACATTATCACTGAGACAAAGCTTTTCATTAAGCTATCATATAGACTGGTAAAAAATTGCTATTTGAAAACAACTTTTTGAATCAAATCAGTTATTCTCATTTTAATCAATAATTTAGAATTTAAAATAATTGAAAATTAAGAATATTAACGTATTCGTAGAAATGAATACTTGCTGAACTCTTTTTTGTTTCAGTACGGGATTCTTACTTTGTGGTAAGATGAATTTCTATTGATGAAACGTTATGAGTTCGTCCTTCATCGTTAGTTACGCTTTCCGTCCCGATCTTGATATCTTTTATTTCTGAATCGGTTACGAATCTGTTTCTAACAATCTCAGCGGTGTCAACAGCTCTGCTGATTGCTCGTCCACGTGCTTTTATCACTACTTCATCGGTGTTGTCCTTTTTGAATTCCGTTACTACGGCGAGTACATAGCTCATTGGTGGTTTGTTTCCAACATAAATAACGTTTTCATCTGTTTCTTCTTCTGGCATGGCTTTTTCACCTTTTTTCCACTGCGTCAACGTACAGCTCTGCACCTTTATAGATGTGGTTATTTAAAGCTTTTGTGTTAAATAACGCCAATTTGAATTTCAAAAAAGAATGGAAAATTATTATTGTGTTAAAAATCAGTATCTCTTAAAAATTTGTTAATCAGTGGTGATTTTTGTTGCTATTAATAATAATTCTTCCGGATGATCAACAAGGTAATCAGGATGTTCTTTGTTCAATCTTGTTTTTTCATGCCATCCCCAAGTTACAGCAATCGTTTTCACTCCGGCTTTTTTTCCCTCAATGATGTCTCCTGCTGTATCACCGATGTAGAAATAGTCATCGTCGGGATGTTGTTGTATAATGGTTTTGATTTTTTTTGTTTTACTTGGTTCATGATCAGATCCAATGATGCCATTAAAGCATACATCTATGCCATGTAAATGGAGTAATTCTGAGACGAGAGCAGTATCGCTAGAGGTTACAATATATAAATCAATTTGCTGTGCAAGTGATTGAATAGTTTCTTTTATGTTTGGAAACAGATTGAGGTCCTGTTTATGATTCAGTAGTGAATTCTTCATAAAAAGTACTATTCGAAGTATTTGATCTTTATCCATTCCCATTTGAAACATATTTTCATACATGTTCTTGTCATATAACTTGAGAAAATCACTTTCGGTTTTGATGTCCTTGATGTGTTCATGTTCACATGCTTTAAGAAAATATGTTACAAAAATCTCATATGAGTCAATGATGACTCCATCATAATCAAAGATGTAAACGATGCTCATTATCAATCATTAATCTGTTTTATTGGTAAAATGTTTTGGTTATAATACATAGATTTGGTGGAATAGGAGGAATGTTTCCTCCCATTCCATGAGCAATCATTTTACTGATCACCACGATGTCGTTTTCTAGGGGACAGTAAAAAACCTGACA
>CAZQMI010000068.1:0-12774 GCA_964594475.1 uncultured Thermoplasmatales archaeon | reverse complement strand
GTGGTAAAATGTGGGCGGAAAGCGATGGCATTGGCAAGGGTAGCACGTTTTATTTCACATTGCCAAAATCAGTTTCTATATCATAAGGTCAAAAAAGAATACTTTTTGTTAAAGTCATATTCTTTTCTTGCTAAAAAGTTAGCCGAAATTTTGATTAGATCAATATATAATTAACACCGTTTCTCAACAGGAATGCTGATTTCATTTTCTCATATTTTTTTCAAATTAAAAACACAAAATAAATATCAATAATGATAACAAATAAGATAAGAACCATCATATTTCGTTGAGCTATTTTAGTAGATTTTTTCTTTTCATATGGGTGTTGAAACCATCCTCTTATAGCCACTATAAGTGGGAGTAATGAAAGAAGGGCGATAATATAAAAATTGATATAGGTTTGATACCATCCCACGAAAGCAAGAAAGAAAAAATAAAGCGTCGATATCATCACTGCAATCACTAAAAGCCGATACCCAAATCGACGGCCTTTTGAAGCGATTAATGTTTGTTTGCCCCCTAACTGATCACCTTCCATATCTGGTGATTCAACGATGATCATAAATTCAAGTCCATACCAGAGAAACGCAAAGGCAAACACTAGATAAAAGAAATCAATGGATCCGTTAATTATCCAGTATCCGATCCCGGGCATCAAGAAACCCATGTTGATCATATTTGCAATTTCACCTAGTCCTTGATATGCTAATCGTAGAGGAGGAGCGGTATAAAACCATCCGACAAGATTTCCGAAAACGATAAAAGCAAAAAACCACCATGAATACCCAAGGATGATCACTACTACTGCGGCGATGAGAACGGAAAGCAAAATGAGACCGATGGCAATATATTTTGAGAGTTGTTTTAATTCAGGATGATCAATGAGGATTTTTGTTCCACCGGATATTGAAACAGGGGTATTGTATTGGTCAACATATTGATCAAAATAATTATTACTATAGGAAAGAGAAAGATGCGCAGGCATCATTACCGCATATCCAACTATGAATAGAAAAACAGAAAATTCATTCTGATACACACTTGCTAACAAAGCTCCCATACAGTACAGAAAGAAACCTCCTGCAAGAAACCGAAATCTTCCCAGTTTGATAATGTATCGTATTTTTTTAATATCCATCGTTCATCAAAGAAAATGTTACCCTGTGCTTTTTCTTTTCCAATGACTAGACTTCATTTGCGTTCCACAAGGATTAAATCACTATTTCATACCAAAGATTTTTTTAATGCTATTTTTTTGATTATGGAATGAAACAGAAATACCAGACCTGCATCTCGTCTTCACCGATGTTTCCCATGGAATCCTCTGCTTGTACCAAAAGGGTAAAGGTTCCTAATCTCGGTCCAGTCCATTGAATCTCATGAACTTCAGCGTCTTCATTATATACTGCAGTTCCTAATGTTTCATCATCGATGAATACAGTCACAATAAGATCAGCACTATCATCTACATCATCTTCAGTGTAGATCTGCAGTGGTCGTAAACGAAACCCGCCAAATCCTAATGTATCAGATATAAATCCTAAGGATGGGAACAATCGAATTCCTGAGAAATGAAAATATCCCTCAGTTGGATTTACAATTTCAACCACTGGTGGTTCATCTTGAGCTGGGTCTCTTACGATAATTGATTTCGAAATTAATCCTTGTATATTACAATATGAGTTAACAGTTATTTCATCACCTGCTTCTGCTTGTAATGCAAAGGTATAGGTGAATTCAGAAGTGGTGGGTTGATCATCATACTCTTCTGTAATTATAAGTTCATCATTGAGATTGATTTCAATTTTGTTGATGTAATGCACGGTTGGCGCTGGGGAATTATGTGTCATCTCAACAGATAATACATCAGTTTCAATATCATATTGTAATACCATATCCTGCGGCGGATGTGCAAAGGCACTGCTTGAGAAAAATGTGGTGGTTACTAGCATCATTACAACAAATATATATTTTCCTTTTTTCATTTTTATTTACCTCCTATTCGATTGTTATTTTTCTGATATCACCCGTTGATCCCGTTGGACCCAAGGTGGTTTTACTTAGTACATATAATTCGTTTTGTTCATCCTCACCAAATGACATCACAAATCGGTTAAAATTTGAGGAAAGAAGTGAAAACCGTTGCCATTTTTCAGGTTCGGCTTCTTCCAGATAGAACAGATTTCCCCGAGGAAATACAAAACTTGAACTCCAATCTCCAAAAACATATCTTCCTACTAAATCCGGGATTTCTGTGCCCCGATATACATATCCACCGGTAATTGATCGGCCGAGTGAATGACTATATTCATGAATGGGCGATTCTAAACTATCAATTGTGATACCAAGTTCATCAGCTAAATCAAGATCATATCCATGGGTACCTTCTAAAATTCGCCAGCCATAGTTTCCGCCCTTTTCTACGATGTTTATCTCTTCCCATTCATCTTGTCCAACATCTGCGCAGAATAACTCATTTGTTTCAGTATCAAATGAAAAACGCCAGGGGTTTCGTAATCCAAACGCATAGATTTCATCACGGCCCATTGATCCAACAAAGGGATTATCAGCTGGTATTTCGTAGGGATCTTGGCTATCAACATCTATTCGAATGATTGATCCAAGAAGAGTAGAGATGTTTTGACCATTACCGATTGGTCCGTGTTTATCACCTGCTCCACCACCATCGCCTAACCCAAGGTAAAGGTAATTATCAGGACCAAAGAGCAGTTGTCCTCCATTATGGTTTGCCTCTGGTTGATCAAGCCGTAAAATAATACGTTCAGAATCTGGATCAGCCCAGTATTCATTTTCTGAAACCTGATATTCAGCAAGGATACTTTCATGATTGATGTTTTCACCTGATTTTGGAGAACTGTAATAGATAAAGAACCGTCCATTGCTTTCATAATCGGGATGAAATGCAAGACCGAGTAATCCTCGTTCATCATATGTTACGTCCAAATCAACGATTTTTTCACTGATATCCAAGAATGGTTGTGAAAGGAGTTCTTCATTGTCAATCACATAAATAATACCGATTTGATCAACAACAAATATTCGATTTGATCCATCACCCGCGTGGGTCGCATAGAGTGGAGAATTAAATCCTTCAGCGATAACATCTAACGTTATAAGTAATTCAGGTGTTAGAGTCACAAGGAATAAAAATATTGTTCCCTCAACGGTTTTTCCAATTGATTCAACGGTTATATCAATGGTTATATCACCGAGACCAAAGAGAAAATCGGTTTCCAGAATTATTTTTTCCCCAGGATTGATACTTGTAATGGTATCTGTTTTTTCTTTATTGATAAAGCCTAATAACCCTCCTTTTACCATGATGTTGTATTCAATATTGGTCGCGATTTCATCTCCTATGTTTTTAATTTCAACAAGCACCTTTCCAAATGATGTGGTGATGTTACCAATCACGACTTCAGAAACGAAAACATCATCTAATTCATTAAAATGCTCTTGATTTTGATTTAATGGCTCTATATTATCTAGTTGATTAGCTAGTGAAGAAAAACCTGATCCAACTACGAGCATCGCTATAAAAAATACTAAAAAACTTTTATTCATTATAAACCCCCATACATAAATTCCATAGATTAATAATGAATTTTTTATATAAAAACTTATGGTAAATAATATATTTTTTTATCATATATTATAAACAAAATTGTAACATGTAAGATTAATACGCAATATTGGTTATATTTAAATAGGATGTATACATTTTTTTAAACTTGAAATATAATAGAATTATTTGTCATTTTTTATTTGTATTTCCAACCAATAAAACCATTTATTTAAATTAAACACTAGCAATCATCATACTTGATAGGTATAATATTATATATATGTGATTTCTTTAATTAATTTTGATGAGTGAAGGTGCATTAGAACAAATCAAACAAGTGCGAACCCGTCTGGATTTATGTTTATCTGCTGGAAACCTTGCCTGGTGGGAGATGAACATCAAAACGGGCAAAGTCATTTTCAATGAAAATAAGGTAAAAATGCTTGGGTATCCACTAAAGGATTTTTCCGATGTTTATTATACGGCATTCACTGATCTTGTTCATCCTGAGGATCATGAAAACGTGATGAATGTGATGAAAGATTATTTGGATGGAAAAACATCGTTATATGAAGTGCAATATAGAATTCTTTCCAGTGATGGAAGCTATAAATGGTTCCATGATCGAGGATCAATCGTTGAACGAGATAAGAACGGAATGCCTTTGGTAGTGAAAGGTGTGGTATTTGATATTACTGAAGAGAAGGAATCTAAAGAGAAATTGCATGAATTAAATGATAATTTAGAACAAATAATCAAGAAAAGAACAAAGAAGCTAGAGGAAACCAATAAAAAATTAAATGAGGAAGTATTCGAACGGAAGAGGACCCAGCAATATTTACAACGAACAAAAAACAATTTACGAAATGTCATTGATAGTGCAGCTGAGTTCATTATCTCTTTTGACATGATGAATAGAGTTTCCATTTGGAATAAAACAGCAGAAAACATCACCAAATATAAACAAATTGATGTATTGAACAGAAGCATTGGAAAACTCAGTGTTTTTAACAATCCAGAAAAAATTCTGAACTATATTGATCAGGTCTGTAAGGAGAAATCACCGAAATCATTTGATATCATACTGAGAACAAAAGAAAATGATACCCGGGTAGTCAGGGTTGAAGGAACAAAAGTCTTAGGATCAAACAATGATTGTGTGGGATCATTATTTATGGGTAAGGATATCACTGAGGATATAGCGTTACATAAAACATTATTACCTGGAAATTCCTATCTTATAACCGATGATGATAATGTTTCATCTTTTGATTTGCTCTCCGATTTAACTCAAAAGGGTTTTACTGGGCTTATTATCACTCGAGGAAATCCGGATCATATACAAACCCATGTAACTTCCGCAAAAAAAGTAAAAATCATTTTACTGACAAAAAAAACTATCCCTGATATAACCTCTCTTACCAACCTTGAAGCAATAGAAACCGAATTAAAAGATTTTACCACAAAAGAAAAAAAACCAGTGATATTACTCGATGGCATCCATTATCTGTTATCCCGCTTTTCATTTGAATCATTTATTCAATTCCTGTATGATATCAATGATATCATCCTCGAGCGAAAAGCAATTCTTTTTGTTCGAATTGATCCTTCTACCATGAAATCTCAACAAATGGCTCTGATGAAAAACGAATTAATTGACCTACCGGGTCAACACACCGATGATGTGATAATCCGAGATGATTTATTTGAAATGATAAAATATATCTATAAACAAAATCAGAGTAACGCTATTGTTTCCGTTAAAAAAATAATGGACAAGTTTGAGGTAACATATGTTACTGCTGCATCTCGTATAGATTCACTTGAAGAAAAAGGCCTTATTTATTCCAAGAAACAAGGCAAAATCAGAGCGATTTTTGTTACCAACAAAGGAAAGAGATTAATTCACAAACGAAAAACAGTGTAATATTCTTATTTTATAATCGTTTTAAACTTTTATTAAAGGTGTTTTGTAGCAATAAATATATTAAAAAACGTAAATATAGAACTTGGTGCAGGGGTAATTGAAAACAGAGATCAAGAAAAAAATAATCCATCATTGCTTTTTAATGACGACACCAATTCTATTCAGAAATACAAAGAGAAATATATTCATCCCATCCTCCTTATCGCCTCCTTTTTTTAATATCTCTTTGTAATAGATACCCCTCTCCCTCCCTCCTTTAGTATTTTTTTAGCTGACGTTGTTTATAGGTATTCTGATCATTATTCTTTTTTTAGATAGTGATACAAATCAGGTCTGTTATATTTTTTTTATTTTTTTAGTCATTCAACATTAATTATACGTTAATTATACATGAACTATGGCTATGGCTTTATGATGCATCTGATATAATTGCTATTACCATTATGAGGAACGACAATGAAAAATGTTGTAGATACCGCAATTGAAGCAGGAAACTTTAAAACATTGGTAAAAGCAGTTCAAGAAGCTGGATTAGTTGAAACGTTAGCAAATGATGGACCATTCACTATCTTTGCTCCAACAGATGAAGCATTTAGTAAATTATCTGAGGAAACAATAAATGATTTATTGAATAATAAGGAAAAACTCACCGAGATCCTTACCTATCATGTTGTCGCAGATAAAGTCATGGCTGATTCCGTAACTACTTTGTCCACTGCTGCAACCGTAAATGGAAAGCAATTATCCATTGATACGGCTGATGGAGTGAAAATCAATAACGCTCATGTGATCAAAACTGATATTGAATGCTCAAATGGGGTCATTCACGTCATTGACTCAGTATTAATTCCTGAGTAAGCATTTCTTTCTCTTTTTCTTTTTATATGGAGGTAAAAGATATGATTTCAGTTGGTGATAAGGCACCAGATTTCATCTTAAAAAATCAGAATGATGAAGAAATAAAATTACAAGACCTGAAAGGACAGTGGTCAATTGTTTATTTCTATCCAAAGGATGATACGCCAGGATGTACACTTGAAGCGAAAAATTTCTCAGAAAAAATGAAAGATTTTTCCGCTCTGGGTATAAACGTCATTGGTATTAGTCCTGATTCAACGCAGAGTCATAAAAAATTTGAAGATAAGCATGATCTCTCCATAACCCTTCTTTCTGATGAACAGCATAGCACTCTTGAAGATTATGATGTTTGGAAGACTAAAAAAATGTATGGAAAGCAATATAAAGGTGTTGAACGAAGCACATTTCTCATTAATCCAGAAGGAAAAATAGAACATATCTGGTCAAAAGTAAAGGTTTCCAATCATGTTGATGAAGTACTTGATAAAATAAAAGAAAAAAAATGAATTCGTATGATTAATAAAACCCTTTTTTCGATATTTCAGAAAGGTAGTAAAACCTACTTTTACAGCAGTCTATTTTTTCCACCTCTCATGAGAAAAGATGTCTTTTCACTTTATGCGTTTGTAAGAAAAGCAGATAACTTTGTTGATTCAATTCCTCAGAACAGTAGTGGGTTTTACGATTTTAAAAAGAAGTATCAACAGGCAATCAATGGAAAAGAAACTGATGATATTGTGATTAATTCATTTGTTGAACTTGCTCATCGAAAATCATTTGATCCGGCTTGGACCGATGCATTTCTTGCATCAATGGAATCAGATATCACAACAACTCATTATAAATCAATTGATGAGGTAATTGATTACATGTATGGATCTGCCGAAGTCATTGGACTGTTCATGGCAAAAATCATGAATCTGCCTACACAAGCATTATTTCATGCAAGATATCTTGGGCGAGCAATGCAATATGTAAATTTCATTCGAGATATCGCTGAGGACATTACACTAAACAGAATATACATGCCCGCCGATGAACTCAAAGAATATGGGATTTCCCAACTTGATTACGAATATGTGAAAACGATTCCTTTGCAATTTACCCATTTCATTCGGAAGCAATTACACTATTTTGCTCGCTGGCAACAGAGAGCTGAAAAAGGATTCAGCTTTATTCCAAAACGATATCTAATCCCAATTAAAACAGCATCTGAAATGTATATTTGGACTGCGGAACAAATCTATAACAATCCATTTTTAGTGTTCAAAAAACAATTAAAGCCACATATGTCAAATATTCTTTCATCATTGATACAAAATGCCATTAATCCACAATCATCACAGAGAGCTAACCGAATTGGTCTTCCTATATAACATCACTTTCAATTGCGATCAAATATTCTCCACAATGTTCACGATCATTCCTTCTGAGGAAAAAAGGAATAAAATGAGTTAAATGCCGAGGAAGGGTATCAATTGATCGCTCAATTAGTTGAAATCAAGGATTTTCAGATGATGAGCTAGTAGTGCATTGAACCATCCTTTAGAATCGATTTGTATGAATTATCAGCCTATTTGTTATTAGTTTTAGATTCAGTTAAAAATTTGGCAACCTTTGTTGATGGTTTCATTTAACAAAAGTTGAAAAGAAATAGAATAATGATTGCTGTGATGAGTTTGAATGGAAGCGATGTCAAAACTCATGATGGAATCTGAAATATAACGAAATTGTTTGATCAGGCACTTTCCGAAATTCGGCCGTTACATCAAGTAGAAATTGTATTATACATTATTATAACTGTGATAAATTACATTATGCAATAAATGAAACGATTACTTTCACTATGTTATGTGCTGGGAAACGAGATTTTTTTAATATATCCGCTGGTTCCGGTAGGAAGAAGAAAACATATTGGGAAAGTATCACTGGATCTATACAGCGATGAACGATTGATTAAAGTAATTACAGATGTTCAGAGGGATAGTCACGCGGTTATCGAAGCAGTTGCAGTTCCGCAGTACTAAATATTTTTGCTTGTGCAAAAGAGAATAACCAAAGGACCTTTGCTTTCTCTTGCTGTGCAGGCGTTTTCATGAATGCACGGTGATTCGTTAGTTTATATATTAAATCTGATGGAACGGTTTAGTCATGTTCATTTATTGAGCTGAACTAGGGTAACGTTCCAGTGCAATCATTTCATGATAGTTAGCATCATTCATTTGTGTAAAAACAGCTCCGAAATAGTGAACAGTTATTGAAGGGAAAATGTTCATTACGATCGTTTCATCACCTCTATGGTGGCTGCCGTGATCGATTATCAACAGTAACTGGTGACTCAATGACTAAAGATCCTTGCTGTTTTCTTGAAAAATAAAAAAGATACTGATTGATATTATAAAGACATAAATAGCTATTTTTAGTTTAATTTATCTGTTTATTATATTTTTATTATGGTAAAAAATGAATTTATATGAATTTATATTGTTTTAAATTAAGATGATTAAATTATTAATAATTACGATAAACATAAAATGGTTTATAATTGGTAAAAAATAGGATAAAAATATTGTTATAAAATATCACCATCCTTAAATATAATAAGTTATATTATATGATTCATTCCTTAAAAAGGATAGTATAAGAAACTAAAAACGGGAGGATAACAGCAGGAGGCAACGTTGTTATCATTTGATAGATGTCACTAAAAAAATCATCTATCAACTATCAACACGCATTAAGATCAATACAAAAAGGAGGCAATTAGATAATATGAAACAACAGAAAAAAATACATAAGCTAGTGATTTTAACAACCGCAATGGTACTCACATTAAGTGCAATAGCATTGCTACCAACCACGACTGCAGATGCAGATCTCCGTCCAGTTATTACCCCACTAGATGAAGATCCTATTCAAGAAAAAACATCAGGCAGATCATTGAGTAACGCACTTGTCGCAGGTGCTGATTACCTTGTACATGCACAAGCAGATATAACAGAGGATAACGCCGGAAATGGCGATCCAGATTCACCAGATGACCCTGATGATGGGGGATGGGACTGGCGATTAACTGATCCTGCATTCACGCATTCTACCAGTTCAAGTCCAACGAATATCTATGGTGCAACCGCCCAAGGTCTGTATTATGCCTATCTAGAAACCAATGATGCAAGCTATAAAACCGCGTTAGAAGATGCGGCAACCTACATGATCTCAGATCCAAATGTCCGATCCGCTGCAGATCTCATCTTTCTTATGAACTATGACGATCTTCCTAGTGTAACCGGAACCACCTATCAGGATGCGGCCAAAACCAAATATGATGCACGTATCTCAACCTATGGATCAGCGCAAGCCCTCGCTGAATACATTCGAGATGTGCGAGCAGGGCAAGGATATGAAAATGGAATTATCGCTTGGGATATCGGCGCATGGGTTGTTGCTGCAGACATGCTTGATGATCGCTACGGTGGCTATGCAACCGATGCTGATGATATGGCTGAGGTCCTCTGGCAAGATTCATTCAACGATAACCCTGGTTATTTTGATATCATTGATGATCAAGGCTTTGATCCCGGATATGGAGATGTTAACTATTATTGGTATACCTTAGGCATATCCGGCCTCATGGATGCATTTGATGCTGCTCAAGTTCATACAACAGAGCTTCCTGGTTTGATTACTATCTTATTAGATTGTCAATTTGATAGTGGAGCGTTCAGCTATTGTTATGGAGCAAATACCAATGATGAGGATTGGCAATCAACCGCGTATGCAGTTTTATCCTTAGCATCTTATGATCAATCCACGTATCAAGATGAAATCAATAATGCATTCTGCTGGACATCTGCAACCCAGGATCCAGCAAGTGGAGGTTGGGTGTATTCCAGTGGTAATCATTACCCTGAGATCGGTGGTGAAAACACTGCATCATTGTATTTTGCTGAAGGAATGGTAACCAATCTTGATACCGGTGAAATATTCTGTAGCATTCAATCAGCCATTGATGATGCTGATACTCTTGATGGCCATACGATTGAAGCTGACACGGGAATATATTATGAAAATGTTGTCATTGATAAAGAAATCACCTTACAGGCAGCCTCAACACCCGTAATAGATGGTGGAGGTAATGGCGTCGGTATTGTTATAAGTTCCAGTGATGTAACAGTTCAAGGTATAACCATTACTAATTGTGATCAAGGAATTCTTTGTTGGCTTGATCAAGCAGCATATACTGTTTCTCCAGGATATCAAAATATTCATTTGTTAGACAATATTATTTATGATATTGATCATCCTGATGGTGTCCACGGATTTGGGATTTATTTAGGAACGGAGAGTGAACGGTACTTACCTGGTTCTTGGATTTACGACCCAGGCCTTACTTCATTACTTGATTTTTCAGGTCTTCAAATTAGTGGCAATGAAATCTATGATACTAGCGGTGCCTGTATAACCCTTCAGTCAATGAAAGCAACCAGTGGAACAATAGATGTTGAGGATAATGACATTCATGATGGTACACAAAGTGCAATCTGGATAGATAGCAGTGAAGATATAAATATCGAAAATAATGATTTAACTAGCTGTGCCACTGGAATCTTTATCTCTGCTTATTCAGATGGATATTATGAGGGTACTCCAAATCAACCCTATGATTCAAAGGATATCACCATAAAATATAATGACATCTCAGGTAATTCAAATGGAATCAGTCTCTATGATGGATGGCCATCTGATATTCATGTGAATTACAATAATTTCGTTGGAAACACAGGTAACGCAATATACAATTATCTTTCAGCAACCATAGATGCAGAATGCAACTGGTGGGACAGCAGTAATGGACCAACACATGCATCAAATGGATACAATATTGGCTTACAGGGCCAAACAGTGACCAGTTATGTAGATTGGTGTCCTTATTTAGATGATGCATATCCAGCGGGATCCTGCTGGGGGCCAGTACAGAATACTAGAACTCTTGAGTATTTCTGTGGAATTCAATCTGGTATTGATGATGCCGATACCCTAGATGGAGATACATTAACTGTTGCACCAGGGACATTTCAGGAAAATGCACAAGACTGGGTAGATATTGATTTATATAAGGAACTGAGTTTAATCGGTGCGGGATCTTCTCAAACTATTATTCATTTACATGAACGTAACAATCCATCAGGAAATCACATGGATGGAATGAGTATTAGTGCATCAAACGTGTTGGTTGAAGGAATGAAATTTACCAGGATTCCTGGTAATAATTATGCATGTGGATTCAACATTCGAGCAGGTATAAATGTTCACTCACCACCTCCAGGTGGAGTGTTTATTGATATCATTCTTCGCGATGTTGAATCAGAATATTCATATTCTTCAAATGTGGTATTCGATGGTGGATACACCTATGAGGATGTAGTAATTGAAAATTGTAATTTCCATCATAGTTACACGGAGAGAATTTTCTATGAAAGTCCTAGCACGGTAATAAACGGATTAACTGTAACAAATTCTCATTTCGATAATGCTGGATATAGTAATCCTGCAACTGGCCGACCTATTGGTTTCAATCTACAGGGAACAACAACAGATTTGCATATTACAGGTGGAACATTTAATGACAATCCACGAGGGGGAATTGCCATCAGACAGGTTACAAATGCTATCATTGAAGACGTGACCGTGACCAATAGTGGAAATTATGTTTGGTCAGATAGTGGAATAGGAATATGGGAGGATGTATCATCAACATCAAATATTGAGATTATTAATCCAATTGTTACTAATTCAGGTGGAAGAGGTATCAGTTTTGGAACTTGGGGCTTTTCAGTGAGTGATATTACAGTTACTGGTGGTACCATCAGCAATTCTGGGAATATTGGGTTAATGCTTTATAGTGGAGGTGCTGGTGCTACCATTTCTAATGTACTCCTAGATGATGTGACGATTACTGACAGCGGAGCTCAAAACTTTTATGCATTACAAGATACTGGGACGACAATCACTAATGTCGATTTGCAATATTGTGAAATTTTAAATGCAGCTCACTTGGGCGTTTATTACTTTGGAATGGATGTAACAGGAAGCAGTGTCAACTACAACAACATAGTTGGTAACGCATTAGGATGTTATAACGATGGTACCGGAGAATTAGATGCGAAATGTAACTGGTGGGGCGATATCTCTGGCCCTAGTGATGTTGGATCCGGGATTGGAGATTCAGTTGGCAATGATGTAATTTACTGTCCTTGGCTTACTGATGCATATCCTGCTGGTGATTGTATGGGTGGAGCGATCTGTTGGAACCAGGACACCGGTGAATACTTCTGCAGTATCCAAGCAGCAATCGATGATCCTGATACCAATGATAACCCTGGTGATCATGATGTAATTGAGA
>CAZQMI010000067.1:2706-12793 GCA_964594475.1 uncultured Thermoplasmatales archaeon | reverse complement strand
TCATATATTTTTTCAATAATAGTTGTTTTTTCATTCATAGGTTTTTCACTCTTATAATTTCCTTATGTTTTAGAATCATTTTTTTAAACGTGATTTCTATAATCTAGCAAGAATTTTGTAAAGAAGTAAATATTTTTTTATCAATTCATTGCATATGATAACATACTTATAATTTTGACTAATACTAATATAAATTTTACATGAAAAATAGATTCCATCCTTTTTTCATGGTTCATTTTTACTGAGTTTTGGTCGATAGTTTTTTATGAAAGATATAAAAAGCTATTTATCCATTTGAAAAAAGAAAAAAATGAAAGAATTTTATTCTTTCACATGAACCATATCGGTTTGTTCATCGATTCTTCTATTGTCATCATAGAGATATGCATGAATAAGATAGATTCCACTTTCTTCGGGTGTTATTTCTGCAGAGTAAATTGCTTCTTCACCTGGTTTGAATTCTTTTGTTTCGATATCTGCGAGTTGCTTGAATTCTCCAGATGGGGTATCCACCCAGATTTCTAAATCAAGTTGTTCAGTGTCTTCTAATCCGATTACGCTTGCTTCACATCGTAGAGTCTCACCAATTGGAGGATAAGGTTCTGTTAGTGCAAATAAAGTTTGTAACTCAGCTGATTGTCCGATCACTTTTAGATTCATATCTGGTGATCCATAGGTAAAGAATTTTCCTTCCTCATAACCATCAATTGTGATATATAGATCTGCCGTTCCTTGTGCAGAAACTTGATATGAGATCCATTCTTCTTTTCCAGGAGGTAATTCAAAAATAAATTTACTAGCTGTTAATGGCCTTAAAAAATAGGTATCCCTTGAATTGAGTCGTACATCTAAATTAGTTAGATTTTCATCTCCAATATTTTTTACTCGTATAGTCACCCATCGTGTTCCGGTATCGATTTTTTTCGGAATCATTTCCAATTCTAATGGATATTTTTTTCTCATTTTTTTTTCACCTCATATGAGAGTAATGTGTGAAAAATAATTATATAATAATTACTTAATTTCGATTTAATATTAGTTCGAATTCATTTTAAGTTCGAAATTAAATAAAATTATTAGACAAGTTCAAGTGAGGTGACATTCAAATAGACTAAATCTATATCATATTTGGAGAAATTCGCTTCTTGTAGTGTTCCATGGAAATTATATTTTTGAACGCTACTGCTGATATTGGTAACAGATGCGTAATTGATGAGAAGAAAATCACTTTCTTGTTCAATATCTCCTTGTTTGATGGGCTCATTTATTTCCTTTGAATGGATATAGCCAAAGCGGTCTCTTGTATCAAATTCATAAAAATAACCAGTTACGGTAATGTTTTTACCTATATAATTATTATAATCAGCTACTACTGTTCCCGGTTTAAGAATAGTAGTTTCATTATTACTAGTTCCTGGATTATCCATTAAAAAGAATATACCTATACTAATTAGTAGTGCTATTATAACTATGGCAACTAGTCCCCATAATTGACTGCTAAATCCTTTTCCCTTCATTGTTATCAAGACAGATTTACTGATATTTTCATATAAAATAATACCTTAATCTTAATTTTAGATTAGATGAAAAATAAATGAAATGATATTTAGAATTTTTTTATATAATCATTTTGGAGTTATATTTAAGGTAAATTTTAATCATTTTTAAGTATGAATTTTATTTTTCCAATTTAGCTATGGCAAGAGAAAAAAAAGCAATAGATATACAGAATTGGACTTGGTCAATAATTGTTATCATCTTTTTATTAGATATTATCCTATTCAGCTTTGTCTTTTTGTTTCCAACTCCGATTATTAGCGAGATCTATATTCGCATGATTATTTATTCCCTTTCTTCTGCTCTTATTGTGATGATCATTGTTGAATTGTTTACACTTAAATTATTAACTGCAGTAAAAATGAGTGAATACAGTAAAAAACCACGGGTGTTTGAATTTTGTTTTTTCTTTTTTTCATTTCTTGCAACGTTTTTTACCATTTTTGCAGCAGGTCTTTATAATAACCCTGAGGGATTTCTTGAGTATCTTCAATCTTCATGGTATTTTATGTCCTTTTACGGTGTCGCATTTGCTTGCGGATGGTATCATTACATTTTACGATTAGATTATTAAACCGATTCAAAGGGTTAACAATGCTAGGAAAATTTTTGGAACAACCCAATACAGTCATTGAAACTCAATCAGTGGATCCTTCGGAACAGAAGTTATGTGATATTATCAAAAATGAAATTGATGTTGATGCAGAAATTGGAATTGTTGGCATTCCTTATGATGTTGGTGTTGAATTTAGTAATGGAAGAACTGGTGCTCGAAAAGCACCTGATAAGATTAGAAAACAGCTTTCTAATTATGGAACGACGTTTAATATTGATTATAATACAGATATTTCTAATGTTTCAATCGTTGATTTTGGAAATATTATCATTGATGATACTGATCCAAGAGAAACATATTATCGTATTGAAAAAACGATTTATGAGATGGTGAAACGTGAGATTATACCAATTGTATTGGGCGGTGGTCATGATATCACCTATCCATGTATCAGAGGTTTTTCTCAACATTTCAATAGAATCGGTGGAATCAATATTGATGTTCATTTTGATGTAAGGAAACAACAGGGAGAACATGTCTCGAGTGGAATGGGATTTAGAAAAATATTAGAAGATATAAAAAATAATCCATTACAGGGGGTTAATTTTATTGAGATTGGGGCTGACGGAACAGTTAATGCAAAGAAATATGTTGATTATTTAATCAAAAAGAGAGCTATTATTTATCCTATTAAAAAGATTAGGGATGTAATCTCAGAGAAAAAGGACATTGAGGATTTTATACACCAGGCGTGTGAGATTGCAGCAAAATCAACAGATGCAGTTTTCACGAGTCTAGATATTGATAGTGTTTCTTTCGATGCTGCTCCAGGTTGTAGTTTTACCAATCCAAATGGATTCTCTACAGATGAAATATCTCGTATTGCTCATGCTATTGGATATAACGAAAACGTGTCCTATTTTGATATTGTTGAGGTTAATCCAAAGTTTGATGTGGATGATAGGACTACGAGATTATGTGCACGGGTTATCAGTTGTTTTTTAACTGGTTATGCACAGCGGAGAATAATAAAACATCAGAGAAACTGAAGATGAAGTGATTATTTATTGATATTAATGATTAGGTACGGATAAAGGGGCGGAGTATTCTACCGTGATAAATCTTGTTGATAACCCATGGTCATCTGCAATCGATGAAATTATTGAAAAATATGATGTTGATAGAAAAACTGGATTATCATCTCAACAAGTCGATCAACGACGAAAAAAGTTTGGAAAAAATCTGTTACAGGAAAAAGAAAAGAAGAGTGCATGGAGTATTTTAATCAATCAGATAAAGAGTATAATCATGGTGTTACTTGGTTCAGCTGCTCTGGTTTCTTTTTTATTTGGTGAATGGGTTCAGGGTATAGCAATTATTGCGGTTATTATCATCACGATTTTAATTGGATTTTTCACTGAGATGCGAGCAATCCGATCAATGGAATCATTGAAAAAAATGAGTCAGGTGAACGCGGTGGTGAGAAGAGATGGTGATGAACAAAGAATATCAGCTAGAAAATTGGTCCCTGGAGATTTGGTTTTGGTGGAGGGAGGAGATGTAGTAACTGCAGATATTCGATTGATAGAGGCAAATAAATTACAATTAGACGAATCAACGCTAACTGGTGAATCTGTGCCAGTTTCGAAATCAACTGAAGTTGTATCATCTGATACATCAATTGATCAGCGAAGCAATATGATGTTCAAAGGAACCAAAGTGACCCGCGGGTCTGGATCGGGTATTGTCACGGCAACTGGTAAAACAACAGAACTGGGGAGAATTTCAACTCTTGTCGAAGAAGCTGAAGAGGAGATAACTCCTCTGGAAAAGCGGTTGAAGGTGTTGGGAAGAAAACTGGTTTGGGTTACCTTGTTGATTTCAGCCGCCGTGGCTTTCTTAGGCATTATTAGAGGAAAGGACTTATTGTTAATGATTGAAACTGCTATTGCTCTTGCTGTAGCAGCAATACCTGAAGGATTACCTATTGTGGCAACGATTGCGCTTGCTCAAGGAATGCTTGAAATGGCTAAGAGAAATGCATTAATAAATCGATTGTCTTCAGTGGAAACATTGGGCTCTACGAATGTTATTTTTACTGATAAAACAGGAACGTTGACGCTGAATAAGATGGCGGTTACTGTTTTTGATCTGGAATCCGGAGAGATTATGGTAACTGATGAAGAGGAAAAAGATCACCTATTCAAAAAAAATAATGACTTCGTTAGGCAAGATGAGGAAAAAAGTCTCATTGAGGCATTAAAAGTAGGAGTACTGTGTAACAATGCATCGTTATCCGATGAAAACGACGAGAATGCCTCATTAGGCGATCCATTAGAAATAGCCCTTTTAGATATTGCTGATAAAGCAGGGATAGACAGAGAATCTCTTCTTGATGACATGCCTGAGATTCATGAAGAGGCATTTGATCCAGAAATAAAGATGATGGGAACCATTCATCAGAAGAGTGATTCATTTTATGTTGCAGTTAAGGGAGCACCTGAGGCAATTATCGATCATTGTTCTGCAATATTACATAGAGATGAAAAACAATCCTCATTTGATGAAGAACAAAAAAAGAAATGGATGGAGAAAAATGAGCAAATGGCTGATCAGGGTTTACGGATAATTGCCTTGGCGATGAAATTGTCATCATCTGAAATTGATGATATTTATGAAGACCTAGTGTTCATTGGTCTTATTGGATTACTGGATCCGCCTCGGAAGGAAGTAGATCAATACATCAAATCCTGTCAACAAGCTGGAATCAAGATAGTAATGGTTACTGGTGATCATCCCAAGACAGCACGGTACGTTGCAAAGGATATCTCTTTAGTTGAAAAAGATGATAATGAAGTGATACTTGGAAAACAGCTCAAAGCATATGATGAACTTTCTGAAGATGAACAGCAAAAGATTTGTTCTAACAAACTTTTTGCCCGTGTTAGTCCTGAGCAGAAACTGAATTTGATTTCCATTCATCAAAAGCAAAACGCTATTGTGGCCATGACTGGTGATGGTGTAAACGATGCTCCTGCATTAAAAAAGGCAGATATCGGAATTGCCATGGGGAAAAAGGGAACACAAGTTGCAAAGGATGCATCAGATATGATACTGCAGGATGATTCGTTTTCTTCGATTGTTATTGCAATCGAGCATGGTAGAACTATTTTTTCTAACATTAGAAAATTCATTATCTTCCTTCTCTCTGGCAATATCGGTGAGATTACAGCAGTTGCTTTGGCATCGATAGCTAATATCCCTTTACCGATTTCACCTTTGCAGATTCTCTATGTGAATTTGTTGCTTGATGTATTCCCAGCACTGGCATTAGGAATAGGTAAGGCACCTTCTGATGTGATGCAAAAGCCGCCACGTGATCCAGATGAACCGTTTCTAATGAAGCATCACTGGGGAGTGATTCTGGGATATGGACTCATCATATCCTTTTCCATTCTTGGGTCATTATTGATCGCATTATTTGGATTTGATATGCCTGTGGAAAGAGCAGTAACGATTTCTTTTTTAACTCTGACATTTGCACGGTTGGCTCATGTGTTTAATATGCGTGATAAGAATTCAGCACTAATTAAAAATGAAGTGACTCAAAACCCATATATCTGGGGTGCAATTGGATTGTGTGTTATGTTAATTCTTGCAGCAGTATATATGCCAGTTCTTTCTAACGTGTTGAACACGGTGGAACCAGGATTCATTGGTTGGCTGCTCATATTAATGATGAGTATTATTCCTTTTGTTGCTGGTCAGATTTTCCTTTTAATTGCTAAGAAAAACTCGGATTAATACAAAGAGAAGAGTTCAATTGAATTTAATGTTATTTTAAGTTATATTTTAGATATGTTCGGACTAATTTATTATAATGTTACCTTTAATATTTAGAGTATATGGCAAAGAAAGAAGGAAAGGAAAAAGCCGAAAAAGAGATAAAAGAACTCCGAAAGAAAATTCGTCATCATGATTATCTTTATTATGTAAAAAATAAACCTAAGATTTCTGATCAAGAATATGATAAATTAGTCAATAGCTTGGAAGAATTAGAAGAAAAATACCCCGATTTGGTCACTGAGGATTCTCCAACACAACGAGTTGGTGCTGAACCCGCTGAGGAATTTGAGGAAATTGAACATGTTAAACCTATGCTTTCTCTGGATACCGGTGACAAAGGAGAAGTAAGGGATTTTGATGAGCGGATGAAAAATGAACTCAACAAAAATGATGTCAAATACACCTGTGAACCAAAATTAGATGGATTGAGCGTAGAATTGATTTATGAAAAGGGAATATATGTTCGAGGATCAACTCGTGGAGATGGAATACATGGTGAAGATGTAACTGAAAACATTAAAACCATTCATGCTGTCCCCTTAAAAATTCGGGAGAAAGAACAAGATAGTCCTAATATGCTTGCGATAAGAGGAGAGGTGATTATGTTGATTAAGGATTTTGAGCGATATAACAAGGAACGGGTTGAGCAGGGAAAGGATGCTATGGCAAATCCTCGAAACGCGGCAGCTGGATCACTTCGTCGAAAAAATCCAAAGGAAACAGCAAACCGTCCACTCACTATCTTTTTTTACGAAATCATGAACGCTGATGCTGATGATATCGACATTGACAATCAATGGGATGCTATTAAGGCTCTTGAAAAATGGGGACTAAAAATAAATCCTGAGATTAAACCGACTAAAAACATTGAGAAAGCTATTGAGTACCATGATAAGATGCAGGAGAAACGAGAGAATTTAGAATATGAAATCGATGGTATCGTCATCAAGCTGAATTCATTTGAAAATCAAAAGAAAATAGGGGTTAAATCAAGTACACCACGATGGGCTATAGCCTATAAGTTTCCCCCTAGAAAAGAGGAAACCCAAATTTTAGATATCGTTGTTCAGGTTGGGCGGAGAGGAACACTCACACCCGTTGCCTTATTAAAACCGGTTGACGTGCAAGGTGTGACGGTATCTCGTGCAACGCTTCATAATGAGGATTATATCAAAGAAAATGATATCAGAATCAATGATTGGGTAAAAATTGTTCGTGCTGGAGATGTGATTCCAGAAGTTGATGAAGTTAATAAAAAGAAACGATCTGGCAAGGAAAAAAAATTTTCTATGCCTTCTCAATGTCCGGTATGTGAAAGCAATGTAGTCAAAGAGGGTGCCTATTATCGTTGTTCAAATGGTCTAGCTTGTTCTGCTCAACTGAAAAGAACTATTGAGCATTTTGCATCAAAAGAAGCAATGGATATTGATGGACTTGGTGGTGAAACCATTGATTCCTTGGTTGATACTGGATTGGTTGAACGAATTAGTGATATTTATCGGTTAAAAAAAGATGATCTGATGAGTCTGCAACGATTTGCTGATAAATCTGCTCAAAATCTATTAGATTCAATTGTTGAAAGCAAGAAAAGGAGGCTGACTCGTGTCGTATATGCACTTGGAATTCCCGAGGTTGGAAAACATGTTGCAGGATTATTGGTTGAAAAATTCAAAAATATGGGGGGATTAATGGATGCAAACCAATCTGATTTAGAGGAGATTGAGGAAATTGGCCCTGAGATAGCTCAAAATATCGTAAGTTTTTTTGATGAAAAACAAAATAGAAGAGAAATAGATGATCTGAAAGAAATTGGAGTGAAAATGGAATCGCAAGATAAAGGAGGTAAGTTGGAAGGAAAGCGTTTTGTTTTCACTGGCGCTCTTGATAATTTCACTCGCAGTCAAGCAAAGGAATTGGTTGAAAGAGAAGGTGGAGAAACAATGAGTAGTGTAAGTGAAAAGGTTGATTATGTGGTGGTCGGAGACGATCCTGGAAGAAAATATGATGAGGCAAAAGATGTTAATGTTACTATTATTAAAGAGGGAAAATTCAAAAAACTTGTCGGTGAAAAATAATAGCGATGTTTATTCTTTGATGATTATGATTAATGAGGTTATTTGTAGTGTTAAAAAATCTGAGATAAAGGTTAGTTTATAGGTAAAAGAGTATTAATAATCCAAAGAGAAAAGTATTCATCATCTTTTTTGTGCTGTAGGTAAGGTAAAGTAATGTTCAATCAGATAGAATCATAATGTTTCATCGTTATAAACCTCTTTTTAAGATGTTTCTAAGTCATGGTTATAAATTGCTAATTCTTTTTTTCTAGTAGTGAGACTGATGAGTGATGTATCAATTTCGATAAAAAAAGATATTAATCTTAAGAATTCAATGGTCATACTTGGTCTTCCCACACTTGGGTTAATCGGATCCATTGCGGGTAACTATATTGCAGATTCCCTAGATCTTGATCTTGTTGGATCAATTCATTCAAAATATTTCTTACCCGGCGTTATTATTCGAGATTCAACCCCTATTCCACCCATTCGATTATATTATGCATCAGACGAATTATGTGATCAGAATGATCTTTGCAGTAGCTTACTGACATTGGTGAGTGATTTTCCCGTTCCACAATCGGCAGTATATCCAGTGATGGATAAGCTAATACATTTCGCTGAGGAAAATGATACTTCCTTATTTTTGGGAATTGAAGGAATTAAATCAGAAGATAAAAAAGATTCAGATGTTGATGTTTACGGAGTTGGGACAACCCAAGAAATGAATAAAATATTAAGAAAACATGACATAGAAGAGACTAAAGATATATTGATAAATGGGTTGAACGGAGCATTATTATCCGAACAAATGGAAAATAAAAAAGATATGATCTGTATGCTTACTGAAGGCCATACCCGGTTTCCTGATTCACGGGCTGCAGGAAGACTGCTTGAAAAAATTGATGATATGCTCCCAGGCATTCATCTTGATCTAGAGCCATTATATGAAGATGCAGAGAAAATAGAACAAAAGATTACACAATACATAAAAAAATCAGCACAGATCTCTGCTCCCAAATCGTCGGATATAACAGAGATGTATCAGTGAACAGAGGAAAAAAAATAATTTGATAAATCTGTAACAGGTTGGTTTCTTTATGAATGAAAAGTCTTTGAAGGAAAAAAAGCATCATTTAGTGGAGCATCTTGAGAGAAGTGGAGTGATTAGTTCTTCTCGTTTAAAACAGGCATTTCTATCAGTTGCTCGAGAAGAGTTTATCCCAGATCATTTAAGAGATCATGCCTATGCGGATAATCCTTTGTCCATTGGTAGTGGTCAAACCATCTCCGCACCGCATATGGTTGCAATTATGGTTGAAGCACTTGATCTTAAACCGGGGTTAAAAATCCTTGAAATTGGTACTGGTTCTGGGTATCACGCCGCTATTGTTTCTCACATTGTTGGATCTAGTGGTCATGTGTATTCTATTGAACGATATGAATCATTAGCAGAAAATGCTAGAAAAAATCTAAAAGATGCAGGAATTGATAATGTTACTGTTGTAATTGGTGATGGTTCTAAAGGGTGTGAACAATATCAACCATATGATCGTATTTATGTAACATGTGCTGCACCTGAGATTCCAAAACCATATAAAAATCAACTGAATGATCCAGGAATTATTTTGATTCCTGTGGGAAGAATGTATTGTGAATTAGTAAAATATGAATTGAAGAATGGAGAAGTTTCAGAGAAGAATCTTGGCGGATGTGCCTTTGTTCCATTGATAGGAGAATATGGACATTGAACAAAATGTTTTATTTAATCGTTTTTTAGTTATTTTTAAGTCTTTTTTTTATATTCTTAGTGATATGATTATTTATAATATCTTGGGAGTTGAGTTCAGTCAGCCAAATAATCCCTGTTCAGATAGAGAATAATTTTCTTGAGCAAATGCATTTGGATAAAAACTATTCTGATTTAATATCTAATCTCGATTGTGAACCTATTTTTATCCTCGGTTTTCATCGAACTGGGACTAGTATTCTTTATAAAATGATTCAATCGACAGGCTCATTTAATAGTGTTACAACCTATCATGTACTGCAGTATGAAAGATTACTTTATAAT
>CAZQMI010000067.1:0-2696 GCA_964594475.1 uncultured Thermoplasmatales archaeon | reverse complement strand
CTGTCGTTTATGTCTGTCTCACTGCTGTCCGGTTTACTTTATAATTATATCAATGACCTTGAAGATGAAGCAAAGAAAAAGGTGAATAGTTATTTAAAAACACATAATGGTCAGAATCGTGGTATTGATCATTTAAGAATGGAAGCAGATCTTCCATTAGAATATGCCTTTCTTATTGATGATGGATATGTGTTTAATGTTTTGAATGATAGTAATATTGACCGTTTTAAGGAAATCTGCAAAAAAATTCAGTTTATCGAAGGAAAAGATAAAAAATTTTTAGCAAAAAATCCATGGGATTTTGCTAATTTTATTTTTATTAAAGAAAAGCTTCCCTCTGCAAAATTTATCTTTATCCATAGACATCCTCTTCCCTTTTTAAATTCTTCTTTAAAAGCTTTGAGAACATTAACAGAGCAACGAACAGTGTATTCTGACGTTATATCTCCTACTGCAAAAAAATTAGCAGAAAATCCCATTCTCAATGGACTTGCAAAATTTTTATTGGCACGTTATTTTCCATTGGCTCTTCCGTTAATTGTTGAACATCATACAAAGCAGGCCCATTATTTTCTGAAAAATATCAACAAACTGGATAGTGACGATTTTATTAATATTAGATATGAGGATCTTTGTGCACAACCGGTTAAGACCATGGAAGACATCTTTGATTTTTTAGATTTAGAAGAAAATAATATTAACCGTTTCAAACAATTTATCCAACCGCGTCATTTAGACATATCAGATGAAGTGATGCAGATTAAAGATTATATTTACCAGCGTATGAAGTCCTATTTTTCACATTTTAAATATTATTTACACACATTTTAAACTACACTACTAATGAAAATGATCATACCAAATAATAATATAATGAAGCCTGCAACACGGGATAATTTTTCTTCATTGATTTTGTTTGCATAATTGGAACCAAGGATGGTTCCTACTATGACCGGAATGATTAAAATAGCCAGGATATGAAATAAGATCTCAGCCTGTAATCCATGACTTATCGCTCCTGTACCTGCAATGAATATCATGATAACTAATGATGTTCCTACTGCTTGGTGAAAATGATAACCAAGAATGAAAAGGAGGATGATAGTTATCATTCTTCCTCCACCTATTCCTACAAAACCGCTAATTGTTCCAACGATCAGACCTAATATGAGCAGTGAGAAATTCTTATTTTTCCTAAGGACTTTGATATGTATTTTATGTTGTAGATTACCAAAGGATTGTTGAACTCCTCTTCGTGCAAAATTATAGCCAATGATTATTAAAAATATTCCAATAATGACCTTAAGAATTGATTCAGGTGCTTCAGAAGTATACTGACTTCCTAGAATTGATCCGAGTATTCCAAATGTTACTAGAACTGTAATTGATTTAACATTTATTTGTTGATATCTTAAGTAAAAAACAGCTGCAGTAATAGCAATGATAGTATCGATGGCAAGAGTTGTTCCAATAGAATAGGAGGGAGAATATCCAAGACCTATTGTTAATACTGGTATGAGTATGGTTGCTGAAGTACCGGATGAGGTACTGATAAAAATTCCTATACCTAAACCCACAAAAATAAGTAGGATTATTGTTAAAATTGGATCAATCATCAAATTTCCTTCCTCAAGTTTCCAAGAATTAGAAATGAAATTGTAAGTTAACACGGATATGTTCTGTTTTACTCTTAAAAATGTTTTTTCAGGATGTTTTTTTCCTATAAGATCAATAAAAAAAGATATGTAGATATTGATTTAAATTATTTTTATTTTTGCTTAAGCACCAGATTTTTCTCACATATAGGACATTCTAGATTGTCACAAGGAAATCCCCTACGTTTCATGGTCTCGTGACCACATTTGGGACAGATACAGTGTTTTGAAGGTTTACTATTTTCAATAACAATATCTGGATCATAACTTTCAATTTCTTTTTTCATATTTTTTATTCCTTAGTTGCTATGTAATTATTCACTTTCCTTGACTTCAAATGATATTTTTACCTCAGCCCTATATGAAACAATAGTATTTTGTTCGATTTTTGTTGTGAACCGTTCAATTTCTGCATATCTAATATTGTCAATTGTTTTCATTGCTTCTTCAACAGCATGTTTAACAGCATCAGTAAAATTAGTTGTTGATTCTCCGACAATATTTATTACCTTATAGGTTGTCAATTTTACTTCACCTCCTTTTTTAATTATTTTTTTTGAAACGACCTATTGTATTGCAGGATTCAATGATATGGTCCTGCATTTCGGATAGTACTTTTTCTCTTTTCGTTCCCTCTGACAATGATAGTTTTCTATCTAGCGCATAGAGTTTAAAAAAATACTGATGTTCTCCATTTGGTGGACAAGGTCCCTTATATGATGTGACATGAAAATCATTTAATCCCTGTACTCCAGGATTACTATTTTCATTAATTTTGTTCATTGGATCAATGTCATAGACCACCCAATGAGTAAATGTACTTCCGGGAGCATCTGGATCATCGATGATTAAAACTAGGCTTTTTGTTTTTTCCGGTATATCTTGAATTTCTAAGGGTGGATTTACGTTTTCACCTCGGCAGGTATACTTTTTTGGAATGGGTTCATTTAGATCAAATAATGGACATTGTACTTTCATGTTATCATTAAAAAAAGAGTAAGAAAATGATATAATATTGTAACTAAAAAATAGATCAAAGTT
>CAZQMI010000066.1:8186-12800 GCA_964594475.1 uncultured Thermoplasmatales archaeon | reverse complement strand
GGATTAAATAGGAAAGAAGCCAGAGAGGACATCCACCATCGCTTTTTCCCCCTGTCTTTTCAGCTCCTATATATACAGAATAAGCCTACTATTCATCGTTAATGATTCAGCATCTTTTTCCAATTACACCTTTTTCAAATCCTGCCACCAGTGATCAGGATCCGTTGACAGAAGGACATTGAACAGGGATTTTGCAGATTCAGTTTGGATTCGTTTCTCTGTTTTTTCTAACCAATCCGCTGCCTCTGAATAACCTCTTTTTTGATATTCACAGGCTGTTGCTGCCATTTCCAAAAGATCTGCATCTTTTGCAATTCGTCCAGCTACGGTATGAAGTGTTTCCATTTCATCCCAGAGATCAAACAGTTTTTCACCATCTTCGTCCAACAGTTTCAGCTGGTCCTTCACCGCATTTCGTTCATCAGCACTAATATACCGATTTGCAATCTTATGCATATCTCCAATGCGTGCTTCTCCAACATCATGAAATACAAGCATACTACAGATCTGATCTGGTCGTTCATATCCTTCAAGGATGGCAAGGATATAACCGATTTGAGCGGCACGAAGACTATGTTCTGCGACGCTTTCAGGATGAGTTATTCCCATGATTTTCCATCCTTCACGGGAAATTCTTTTGAGCATTCCTGCTTCAAAGATAAAATCAGCAATATCATTCAGATTCATGTTAAGATCCGTTCATTGAATAGAGAGCAGGTCAAATAGCTTTTTCTTTCAACGAATGAATAAGGAGAGTAAATTTGGTTCCCCCATATTTTTAAAAACATGTCATATTACAGTCTTTCATGGTTCAACTAGAACGATCTCTTAGTTTCTGGCAAATAACTCTGATGAGTATCGGTATCATTCTTGGTGCAGGAATCTATGTGGTCATTGGTGAGGCCGCTGGACTCAGTGGAAACACCTTATGGGCTTCCTTTATCATTGCTGCACTGGTTGCATCATTTACGGGTTTCAGTTATGCAGAACTTGCCTCTCGGTTTCCCACGGCTGCAGCTGAATACACCTATGTCGAGGAATCATTTGGCTATAAACTCGCCTGGGTGACCGGCTGGTTAATCATCGCAGGAAGCATTATTGGTAGTGCCACTGTTGCCCTTGGGTTTTCCCGGTATTTTGCTGCTCTTTTTTCAACCCCTGTGGTCCCTGTTGCCTTTATCACCTTAGCTATCATTGGTGTGGTATTGTTCGCCGGTGTGCAGGAAACAGCATCATTGACCATTCTTTTTACGGTGATCGAGGCAGCAGGCCTTCTCATAATCATGGCCATTGGTCTTCCATCTATTGGAGAGGTTGATTATATGGAGATGGCTAATGGATTGAAAGGAATCATCGAAGCAGGTGTTCTCATCTTTTTTGGATACATTGGTTTTGAAGGAATCACTCGGCTTGCTAATGAAACAAAGCAACCAGAAAAGACCATTCCTAAGGCCATCCTTGTTTCCATTGCGGTGACCACCGTGTTTTATATCCTGGTGGGAATTGCAGCGGTGAGTGTGGTTCCCTGGCAGGAGCTTTCAACAGCACAGGCACCACTTGCTCTGGTTGCTGAAAAGGTATTTGGATCAAACAGTTTTCTCATTCTTTCAGTGATTGCTTTGTTTTCAACCTTTAATACCGCTTTGGTGATGCTGTTGAGCGGGTCTCGATTGGTCTATGGTATCGCTCAAGAACAAGGGCTTCCCTCGGTGTTTACTCGGGTGTCAGCAAAAACGCAAACTCCCTGGGTGGCTATTATCGCAGTGGTCATTGCTTCCATGCTGTTTTTGTTCTTAGGTGATGTGAAAACGATAGCAAATCTAACAAATTTCACTATTTTTGCCGTGTTTATCATCGTCAATGCCGTGGTAATTTATCTTCGATACAGGAAACCAGCAGATTTTGGGTTTAAAGCACCGTTCTGCATTGGGAAACTGCCGGTGTTTCCTGTTCTTGGTTTGGTTTCAGCGGTGTTTATGATGGTCAATGTGGAATGGCCGGTGCTGGTGATGGGTATTATTTTAGTGGTCCTTGGCGTGATGTTTCAGCATTTCTTTCGAAAGCAAGAAGAGTAAGGTTTGAAAGAAAGTGAGAATACTTTCAGGTATCTACTGTTTTCTTTTTTGTAGCAGCAGGTTGTTGTGGGCTATTCCAGAGCAGTTACTTATTGGGGGAACAATTCAAATGAGGATTTCAATTGATGAAAACATACCATCGGTATCCGGGTTGTGTAATCATAAAAAGAAGCTGCATCCTGAAGTGCGTATCCCTTCATCAATATGTGTCATCGATGAGGTCACCGGGGGATTAAAAGCAGGGGAAATCGCCTGGGTGAGTGGAACAAGTAGCATAGTCAAACAAATACCCTATTATCTATCGGTAAATACTGTTGAAACATTTGGGGAAAAAACCTTGTTCATTGATGGCAGTAACCAGTTGAACCCCTATGAGATAAGCAGGATAGCAAAACAAAAGGAATGCAGCATCGATGATGTGTTGCATCGGATTATCATCAGCCGGGCGTTTACCGTACACCAGCTCAGTACGCTGATCACTGAAAAGATGGAGTCATGTATTCGAAAATATGCACCGCAGACCGTAATCATCAATGGATTTCCGCAGCTTTATTTTGATCCGGATGTTTCAGATCAGGAAGCACAGACCTTGTTGAATCAACATCTACGCAAGTTACAGCGATTAACAAAAACATATCAATTGGTCACTCTGCTTACTTTTCGTCTTTCTACTGTTCAAAAGCAGTCCAGAACGCTTTTGTATCAGATTGAAAAGCAGGCTGATGAAATCATTTGGATGAATATGATGAAACGGTGTACTCGTATTGTGTTTCCCTCTAGAAAGACCATGAAAACAGTAACTGAAGGCGTCTATGGTCAGTTGTCATTAATGGATTTTGGAATGGTGATGTGAACTGGGACGAACGGTACCTACCTTTCGGCGGGTGGTGGAATCATTTGGTTGGGAATGGCATGAGTTCAAACAGGCTTTGCGTCAGCTGGACCGTGAGGCTTTTGATGAATTATTGAATCATGCCCGAAAACATGCGGCGGCAGGCGGTCATATGGCAAATCCTAATCCGTTTGAATCCGTGGTGATGGCAATTTTGATTGAACATGAAAAAACGATTCAAACGTTACGAGCAGAAGGAGAGCAAAAGGGACAGCAGAGGATTGATGACGATGACGGTGAAAATGAGATGTAGGAAATGCCAGCGTGAGAAACCCATCAGTGCGTTTTTCAGAGGAGACACCTGTTTGGATGGCTATTATGAGTTTTGTCATGAGTGCATTGAAAAAGCGTTGAATGCCTACCTGTATGAGTAAAGTAAAAAAAGCAGAGATTCTATCGTAGGTGTTGATGGATTTTGAACGGATCGGTTATCTGTATCTATTGTTCGGGGTATTTGCTGCGGTGGTATCATTTGTCGCTGTGTTTTTGATTTTACTGTGGCAGGGTGAGTTTGATGTGCTCTGGCCATTGCGGATCTTGTATCTGTATGGTTGGGGGTTGATTGTGTTGTTTGATAGCTGGTCGTTTGCCAAGTTTCCCTCTCCGTTTAATTGGATCGCTTTGATCATCGAAGTCATCCCTGAGGGTTTTTTATTGTTCAGTGTGTGGAATGAATCCATGGTGTTTTTATGTGAAACCCGGGAGATGTTGTCGTTGACGGCGTATTCAGTTACCTTTAAGATGATTGCGAGTTTCGGTTTGTTGGTGGCATTGATTGCACTGGTGGTCTATGTGAAACATGCTGTGCAGAGATAAGGGAGAAAGGAAACAGATATCATTTATTTTTTCAAATAGATGTAATTAAACAATGTTTATCAGGACATTACATGAAAAAAACAGTTGATTAAATATAAAATTATAAATAGAACAGTGGTATTCATCGTATTTATTTATGAGGATGGGACCATGAAGATTACAAAACCGATCGAACTGATTGGAAAGGAGATTTATGATAAACAGGGAAAGATCATCGGACAGGTTGATAAATACTGGTCCAGCTGGAATAAGACTAATCCAGGATGGTTTTTTGGTATCAGAGCTTATGAAAATGTACGTGATACCTGGTTTCGGGGAACGGAAAAACTGATTCCGATCGCTAGTTCCCACATTAAGGAAGTTGGAGATGTCATCTATCTTGATACGGTCATTGATGAGCTCTCCAGGTATTGGAAGGATGTAGTAAACATCAAAGGTTATAGCTGGCCGCTTGATTGGATGATGGAAAAAGGGATTTATGATAAAGCAGGTTCCCGTATTGGTACCATGGTGGGCTGGGTGAAATCAAAAAAGGCATATGAATACTATGGCTGTTTGATAGATCCGTATCTTTCTGAAAAGGAAAAATATACTACTCAGTCAGTGTTTCCCATTAAACCTGGATTTATCGATCATTTTTCTGATTCAGTTCGTTTGAATGTTACCTTTGATGAGTTAAAACAATTCTGGAAGACACAAACGAAGATGACATCACCAAAGAATAAAACGACCACAACGAAAAAGAAAACGGGCACAACCAAAAAGAAGACCACGAAAACTAAAAAGAAAGCAAAGACAACTAATAAAAAGACCAAGAGCAAAAGCAGCACA
>CAZQMI010000066.1:0-8176 GCA_964594475.1 uncultured Thermoplasmatales archaeon | reverse complement strand
AAAAAAAAGAAAACAACATCAAAAAAAAAGTAACCCCTTATTGGATCGTCAGGAAAAAGAACGATTAGACAAGAGAAACATCTCTATTCGCCAACATATATTATAATGAGGCGTGTGGGGGAAGAGAAACTTTGATTGTTTTGTTATTTCATATTGTTTTTAATGTCTTTTAATTCGTTAAGAATGTCACTGAGTAGTTGTTCTTCAGTTCCCGTATATTTTTTTTCACTGCTATAATCAGGTTCCTTTTGAGCTGAAATCCCACGGATGTATTCAAGTAGATTGTTTTGTTTTTCTTTGTAATCAGTAAGTCCTGAGAGAGTACCTTCCGATGTGTTTTGAGCCCCCATACCTGCGGTTTGAATCATGAGATTTCCAAACTGATACACACGAGCAAGGGGGCCTTGCATGATTTTGATATCAGTTATCATCCGGAAGGGGATTGTTTTTACTTGTTGCCACCAAACACCATATTCAATACGGATATGATCCTCATGGATTTGGTAGATAATAGTCTGATGGAATTTTGGAATCCAAAAAACAGCGAGTAAAAACCAGGGAAGAACACATATGCTGAAAATTCCAGCGGCTAAAAATTGACCGAAAAATAGCATTGGTATCAAGGGAAGTAGATAAAATAGAAAAAAGAATACAAACCAAATGATGAACCAAACAGTAACGATTTTTTTATCGGGTTTAAACTCTTTATCCATCTTTTCCACCGAATACTTTGATATTGTAGCATTATTAAAATGTTTTTCATGAGGATCCTTGAATCAAAAAGAAGAAATGTAAAAGATGCATTGCTAGCCTAGTGTTTATGCCAAAGGCAGCCCAGACCCAAATGATTTCTGATTCCTTTTCAGAAATGAAGGAAATCTGGGAATATTCACACGATGATACTATTATTGGAAATATCAATGCTTTGCTTGCTTTTCTCTCAAAAAACAATACAGATATAATTAATAGAGATTTTTCCTTGCAATTACCAGTTGAAATTATTCCGTATCAGTGTAGTTTTTTCCATTTTTTGCTGTATTATTCACCATATCCTCATTACGCTTTTGTGGTAAATATCGCTGAAACCTTGTTTTTTGGTGCATTCACTGGGCGAAAATATGATCATATTATGCTCACCTGCCCCTGTGTCACCCAATCAAATACTATCCTTAAATCCTTACAAATGTTGCTTACTCATCCAGTATTTTCAACCCTGTTAAAACAACAAAAAATAAAAACCATTCTTTTACGAGATGTATCCGATGAATTGATTAATGTTCTTCGGAATCAAATAAATGAATATTCCTTCCATCTTCATTCATTGAAAGAATTACATTATGCAGCATATGATTTAAAAAAAACCTTGGATTTGAAAGGATCTTCCTTTGCGAATGTGCGATGGCATCTGAATAAATTCAGCAAGGCAAACCATACTATTGAAGAAGTCACTTCTAAAAAAGATTTGAGATCAGCAGTTCATCTCATTGGTCAATGGCGGCGTCATGCGATAAAAAAGAGAGGATTTTCATTTGCCGATATGAGATCTGATAAGCTTGGGGTCAATATCGTTGCTGAACTTACACAGAAGAAACAGGAGATTTCTCCGAATTCTTTTGATATACGGGCTAGTGATATCAGCGCTCGTATGTTGAAGATTGATGGAGCGGTTGCTGCGATAAACATTGGGTTTCCACTAGGCATATCTGAGAAACAACCCGTGTTTGCTCATGCCATCGGCATCACTGATCTCTCTGTTCCTCATCTAGCTGAATTTGCTCAATATGATTTTTGGGCATACATATACAAGCAAGGATATCGATTTGTGAATGATGGACCAAGCTGGAGGAGATCTCTTGAGGTTTTCAAGAATAAATTTCGACCGTTCGCTAAGAAACGATATTATTGGGTTACTTTGTCGTTAGAGTAATCGACTTAAAACAATACCATTGAATGAATAGTTTCACCGGGGTATTCACAGTGTTTTAACCGATGAAACGCAATTTTTCAAAGACAATGATTGATGGTTTCATTTTTGATGTGTATCCGGATTATCAAAAGAATGTGATGGTCATCTGGCTGTGTACTGCAAAGGGACCGGTAAAAACACAGCAGCCGTATCATCCTAGTTTTTTTGTGAAAACAGATGCATCTGAGCAAAAAAAGATTGATCGCATGCTACAGCATCATCCTGATGTTGACCAGATTGTTTCCACCAGCAGAAAAACACAGTTGGGTAGTGATAAAGAAACCCCCGTGCTTCAGGTGACACCAGCAAAACTGCAGGTGTTTCATCAGCTTGCTCAGATGATTGATAGCTGGGGGAAGTTTCATCGTTATCAATTGTATAATGTGGATCTTCGCATGCCAACACGTTTCCTACAGGAAAAAAACTTGTTTTTCAATGCTTTTGTCTCATATGATAATCAAAGGTTCATGCTGAACGATGAACAGTGGGACATTGATTATTCCCATCCACCGTTAAAAATGATGCAATTGGATATCAACACCTCAAGTAACCATCATCTGATATCCTATGAAGAACCGATCAGACGTATCCATCTGGGAGAGATGTGTATTGAAGAGGAAAACGAAATGGATACCATTCTACAGAGCATACGTTATGTGAACAGAATTGATCCTGACATCATTCTCTCTAAAAGAGGGGATAGTGTGCTGTTTCCATTGTTGCTTCATCGTGCCCAAAAACGCCATATCCCTGACCAATTGCTCCTAGGAAGAGATCAGACACCGCTGGCTGTCAGAAAAAAAGATCAATCCTATATGAGCTATGGCCGTATCCTTTATCGACCTGCGTTTTATACGCTGAGGGGACGGTTTCATATTGATGCGGTGCACTCGTTTTTCTATCGGGAAGCTGGGTGGTATGGATTGTTTGATGTATCTAGATGTGCAAATATCTCTGCTCAATTGCTCTCCCGGCTTGGTGCGGGAACTGCTATTAGTCAGATACAGGTGAACAAGGCCATGCAGCAGGGATATTTGATTCCCTGGAAGAAGAATCAGCCGGAGGGGTGGAAGACAGCGGCGAATCTTCTCTGTGCTGATCGTGGCGGGGTAATCCTTGATCCTATGGTGGGGCTGCATGAAGCCGTGATTGAACTGGATTATGCCTCATTGTATCCAAATATTATGGTGAATCATAATATCAGTCCTGAAACGTTGTTGTGTTCCTGTTGTCCTTCATCGTCTCGCCGGGTGCCGCAGATCGGTTATCATATCTGTACCCGACAAACAGGGCTCATCCCTCAGGTGTTGGCACCGGTGATCAAACGACGGTTTTTGTTTAAAGCTCGATCCAAAAACAACCAGTTTGATACCCGTCGGTATCAGGGATTGCAGCAGGCATGGAAATGGATTCTTCTAGTTTGTTTTGGATATACCGGGTATCGTAATGCCCGGTATGGTCGTATTGAATGTCATGAGAGCATCACTGCCTTTAGTCGATGCATGCTACTGAACGCGATGCAGCTGGTGGAAGAGGCGGGTTATGAGGTGCTTCATGGGATTGTTGATTCCCTGTGGATCAAGGAAAAAAATCCTCGGATGCAACCGTTTGTGCTTTCCCGTCAGATCAGTAAGAAGACCGGAGTGAGAATTGATGTTGAAGGCAAATATCGATGGATTGTGTTTCTTCCCAGTAAACAAACGGGGCTGGGGGCGTTGAACCGCTATTACGGGTTGTTTGAAGATGGAACCATGAAGGCACGAGGAGTGGAACTGCGGCAGCATAGCACGCCTTCCTATTTTGCATCTATGCAACAGGAGATGCTGCAGGTGTTTGCAAAAGCAGAAAACGCTGCAGTGTTTCATCAGCTCATCCCAGAGACACTGTCGGTTGCTAAAGCATATGCACGAAAGCTCATGGATCATGAGATAAATCCTCGAGAGTTATTGTTTTCCACCATTGTGTCAAAAGAGTATCATCAGTATAAGGTGAACACCGCAGCTAAGGCAGCATTACTGCAGCTGCAAAACAAAAAGGTAATGGTTCATCCCGGGCAATCCGTGAAATATTGCATGACCCAACATGATGCGAGGAATCTGATGGATAAGGTCTGTATCGCTGAACAGGTATCGGAGGATACATCAGTTGATCAGCTGTGGTATATTAGGTTTTTGTCCCGCTGTGTGGAATCATTGCTACTTCCGTTTGGCTATGATCTGGATCGAGTGTATCAATGGATAATGCAACATATGCGGGTGAGCAGATGAATTCTTTTTCTTTTGAAGCGGAATTGATTCCACCAGTCAAAGAATATTATGAACAGAAGGGATTTACGGTGTTTCATGAGGTGCATATTGGTTTCTGCCGAGCTGATCTGGTGGCATGTAATGATGAAACCGTTGTGGCCATTGAATTGAAACTAGCTGATTGGAAGAAGGCACTCATTCAAGCAAAGAATTATCAGCTCGCTGCTGAGTATGTGTATCTAGCGTTTCCATCAAAAAAAATCGATCTGGTTCGAAAAAAAGCAACTGTGCAACTTAATCAAGAAGGAATAGGTCTGTTATCTGTTGATGAACGGGATCATTTCATTACCGTTGAGTTGAAAGCGGATAAATCAAAAAAAATATTTGCGGTGTTAAACCAACAGGAGATTATTAAAAGAAGAGAGAAAAGCAATCATCGCAGATTGCTTCGTTTCTTTTAAGGATGAAAAATCGTATTAGCGTCTGGTAAGCACAGCAGGATTACAGTTTTCACAGAGAGGAAGTTCCGTTTTCAAATAGGTTTCATTATGAACATAGATAGTGTCAATGCCAAGGCCACCGAAGTCAAGTCCTGAGATGATGAAATCGGTAGTGTTAAAGGGTGGAAGCTGGTTGTTTTGTAGAAGGATTCCTTGCCCTAGTGTTGCAGTGTCATTGAAAAGAATGACCGTGTAATTGTCCTGAGTGATGGAAACATTATCGGACTTGGTAACATTTCCGGTCCAATCGTGATAGAAGATTTGCCAATTCCCTGAGAGATCAGGGAAGTCTTCAACGGAGAGCGCATTGAAACTAATATTGACTTCATCAACATAGTAAGTCCGTGGTGTCTCCCAGTTTCCCCAGACGCCGATACTAACATACAGGGCACCATTATCATCGGAAAGAACAGTAAAGGTGTATTCCTTTTCAAGCCAGAGATACTCATCTTGTTCGTCCTGATGATGACCGGTGTCTCCTTGAAACGTGAGATCATCGATGGTTTCTGGATTGGTTGTGGTCACCCCACAGATGATGTTGAATAGATTAAATTCACCATAATCAGCCGTGCCAAAAAAATAGGAGACGGTGACTTCATACATAGTATTTGGTTCAACATCAAATGATCGTTCCATCCATATTTTACCGGCATCATTCAAATTATTTAGATACAGTTTCACTGATCCTGATCCGTTGTATGATTTATTAGTAGTCTGTTCCACTGTCCATTCAATGGGTGGATCATCAAGATCTGTTCCATCTTTTTCCCAGCCTTGCATGTCCTCATCAAATGAAAAATCATTAGTATCAGTATTTTCTGGTGGATTGTCGATACATCCTGTGATTGCAACAGCGAGGACCACAGCAGCAACAACAAGACTTAAGAAATGGTTTGGTAACTTGGTTGTATTGTTCATGTGTCGATGGTTTTTTCTCATATTTTTTTCACCTTTGATTAGTCATAGGTCTGTTTTGTATTTATAGTGTGTGAATCTGTTTGGAAAATCCCAAATCAATCGATACAATAATAACGGGGAGAGGGGGCAAAAAAAACAAAAGAAAATTAGTAAAAGAATGGTTATAATGGGAAAGATAAATCGATAATATCAAGAATCTGCTGTATCAGTTGGAAGAGGAAGCTTAGATTCCATTGTTTTGGCATGGCCACCGGCAGTTCTGCCCAGGGACTGGTAGCACCATATTCATCTTTGACCCTGACTTCAATGGTGTAATCCCCACGTGTTGACCAACTATGGTTGATGATGATTGTTTCACTGGATTCAATGGGCCCTGTCCAGTTGATGATAGATCCATCGCCCCAATCGATGTAATAGTAAAGCTGGTGATCATCTGGATCAATGGCTTGTATCTGATAAGAAAGTGTTTCTCCCAGTTTTGCTCGTTGTGGCCCATTGATAGTAGGCATCATGGGAGCAGTATTATTGATGGTGATGCCATTCAATGAGGAAAGCATGCTCCAATCACCCCATCCATGGGCATCGTTGAACCCACGAACACGGTAATAATAGTCATAATATGTTTTAAAACAGTGATAGGATGATTCGGTGATACTGTCATCAACACTTGTGATCTGTTGATAACAAGCGATGGGATAGATATCATCAACGAAGAATCCATCCTCTGTGATGCGATCATCAGTTATATAGCGGAATCGAATGAAAATTGATTTTCCCAGGTATTGATCAAGAGAATAGCTTCGTAGAATCCATCCATCTGAACTCCCGGTGAAGCTATCGATAACTTCATAGTTTCTTCCATCCGTGCTGAGTTCAACAAAGGCCATATCTGCCTGTTCCTCAATGTCATACCAGCAGGAAAATGTTAGATCCATGGATCGATTCACAAAGAGTGGATGAACCGTACGTAGACTGGAAACCATATTGTTTTCAAGATGACTGCGATAGGATCGTTCTCCTGAAGCCGCTCTCCTTGTACTGGAAAAGAATCCATCGGGGAAGATGTCCGGGTTCTCATTTTCTGCACTTTCCTGATAATAGGTCATGTTGTAGAATTCCTGTAATTCAAACAAGGTTGCTTGTGCAGCAGGATTTACCGATTCCCATTCAATTGAAATCTGATTTTGTTCTTTTGAAAGATCCGTAATGACCGGAGGGATGACACGTGGAGTAAGCATACTGATATTCTCTGCTTCGTTGAGAAGATAGAGTGCTCCTTCTACGTTTTCAGCACAGACCTGTGGAAGAACGGACGCATCTGGGTGAAACTCATTACAGGCCTCAATGGTATAGGCAAAATGAGGTCGACCGAGCACATAGTGATGATAACCGTAGACCCAGTCCGTGGTATCACCCGTGGTGGGATATAAACCAGCACTCTGGGTAGGGATATAGGATCCAGCGTAGTCCTGTTTTTTTATTTTTGCAGCAATGCTGTTTCCTATTGATGCCATATAGTCATTATCAGCAGTTGTCTTATCAATCGAATGTCCCCAGGGCCACATTACCAGTTCAGAATAGGTATGATATGAGATTGAGGCAGAAATATTATTGGAGAGAAACAACGCTTTGAGTGCATTTGTTTCTGGTGCGGAGAATTGATCAGGTCCACAATAGACCAGTGAATAAGGATTATGGCTCATCCCGGTTGAGCCCCACATACCCAATGGATCGCCATCACAGGATCCAGGATAATTACGATTGAGATCAACGCCATAGCTGTTGAATTCTTTGAAGTATTCCCGGTTTTTTCGCCACCATTGTTCACCTTGGTGTAGGTCATGGTCATAGACGTATCCATCTGGATTCACACAGGGAACAATCCAGATTCTTCTGTTATCCACTAACTGTTTTATCTTTGAATCATTTGCATAATCCTTGGTGAGGGTATCTGCGATTGCTAGACAGATTTCAATGGTTGGCCATTCTCGGGCATGATGTAATCCCATATAGCAGACCCCTGCTTCCTGTTCATCAACGCCAGGGTTATCAGTTATTTCAATGCACCAGATGTCACGGCCTTCATAACTTTTGCCAATACTATATAGGCTGGTGATATCTGGATAGGTGTTTGCCATGGTTTGTAAGATTTGTTCGATTTCATCAAAGGTATGATATTCTTCCGCAATTGTTTGTGGTGCGACAAGAGGATCGTTTTTGAGAAGTTCAAGATCATATCCCTTTGCAGTAAGATCTAAAACAGATTCTTCTGTGAGGAGAGCATCATGATATAATCCCGGTTTCCCCCCTACAATTTCAGCGGTAGAATAAAGATCGTTAGGTTGAATCATCGGAGTAATTCGGTAAAGTGAAATTGGTTGAATGTTTTGTGCTGTCTGAACTGGTTCTTTATCTTTTTCTGTGAGTAATGGCTGAGCGATTCCACCGAATGATGAAATAAGCAATATACAAAAGAGAAGCAAAGCTATCTTTTTCATAATATGACCCCTATCAATACTGTATACTCTTAATATGATTGATAATAA
>CAZQMI010000065.1:5982-12961 GCA_964594475.1 uncultured Thermoplasmatales archaeon | reverse complement strand
AAACGTATTTTTGCTCATAATGATTTCAGTAGTCGCTACAATGCCTATAAGGGAACAGCTCTTGGTCTTGCTCATACCTTAAAGCAAACCGCTATTTTCCGACCACGTCATCAAAGTAAAAAAGTAAAAAACCTGTATTATACCGGTCATTATAATCATCCTGGGATTGGTGTTCCCATGGTGATTATTTCTTCACAAATACTGGGTGAAACAATAGGATAGTCTTATGCTAATTGATAAAACCATCTTCACTATCTTCAGACAGGGCAGTACTACCTATTTTTACAGTAGTTTATTCTTTCCTACGAGAATTAGAAAGAATGTTTTTATCCTTTATGCGTTCGTTCGACAGGCTGATAATTATGTTGATCAGATCCCCCAAAATAAAAAAGGATTTTATGATTTTCAAAAACGCTTTGAGGATGCCTGGAATGGAGAGGTTACTAATGATATTGTGGTTGATTCATTTGTGGTTTTGGCAAAGGAAAAACAGTTTGAAAAAAAATGGATTGATGCCTTTCTTCGTTCCATGGAGATGGATCTATCCAAACGTATCTATCATACCATGGATGAAACACTTGAATATATCTACGGGTCCGCCGAGGTGATTGGGTTATTCATGGCTCGTATTCTTGGGTTGGTTGATCGATCCTTTGAATCCGCTCAATATCTTGGAAGAGCAATGCAATATATCAATTTCATTCGGGATATTAATGAGGACAATGAGCTTGGCCGGCTATATTTCCCAAGAAATGAACTGTTTAAACATGGTCTTGAATCACTTGATTGTCGACATGTTGAGAAACATAAAGATCAATTTATTTCTTTCATTAATAAACAGATTGAGCGATATTGTGGTTGGCAAGAAATTGCCGAACATGGATATGGTTATATTCCCAATCGATATCTTATTCCTATCAAGACTGCATCAGAGATGTATAAATGGACCGCGAATCAGATCGCCCGTGACCCTCTGATTGTGTATCGATGGAAGGTTAAACCGATGATTTCTCAGATCATTGCAGAAACGTTTCGAAGCATGGTCGATATTATCTCCTTGAAGGATCAGCTACGCAAATGTGAGCATCATATTAACTAAATTCTTGATTTCTAAGAATCACAAGGAAAACTATAGAGAGCTTAAGTTTAAATGTCTAATAAAGAACCGTTGAGAACTGCCTCCTTTGACACATCATTTCTTCTCAAAGAAAAATCAGCAATAGATCACTGTATCAAAATACTTGCCAAGCAAGACATTCCTTGCTTTTTAACCACAACCGTTGTTTCAGAATTGGAACAGTTACGCGTTTGGGGTAGGATTTCAGCGAATCAATATAAAAAGGCGATTTCCCGATGGAAAAAAACACATGGAAGAATCATTGATTTTAAAAATCGATTACTTTCAGATACCTTTGCAAAACAATGTATGATTTCCATGCAAGAACATCATGGGGTGACAAAGGAAAATATTGCAAATGATTGCAATATCCTGGTATCAACATTAAAAAATGGTATCGATCTCTTTCTTTCAGAGGATTTTCATTTTACATCAAAAATTACACAAAATGTCATTGATGAGGTGACTAATGCGGCATGTCATGAGTTTCATCAATTGTGTGAAGCAGGTTTGTATGCTATCAATGCAGAAACCTTTCTATTGGTCTATGAACAGGGGTTTATTGATATCGATTTAGTTGAATCGATGATGCAACGAATACGGAAAAGTGGGAAACGACTATAGGCTGTTACGTATTTTTTGCAATGTATTGATGAGATGCAGTGGCCATTCCAAATAGAACGGACGCGGTCATGGTTCCTTCTACTTTCACAGTAGTATTTTGACTGAATCGCAAGTTGGATAACATATCAACCACTGAGGCAGCGATTTCACTATTATCAAGGGACATTGTTACTTGTGTGAATTGACTGGATTGTGGTGGTATAGTAAGATCGTGAAATGATCCAGAGCCTAAATAGTTCTGTTCGATATAGAGATCAAAGGTTGATGATAATTGATTGATGGATCTCTGACCGGGATTTGAAATATTAAGGGTGAAGGTGATGGTTGTGGCGGGGATAGTCACATAAACTTGCTGAATGGAGGAAACTTCAGCAGAAATATGCTGTAATGTGTCTGCATCCACATAATATGTATAACCAAGAAAAAGAGTAAAAAGAAGGAGGACAAGAATAATGACAATATTCCGATTTGTTTTTACATTCATTAAACAAGATAATGATGAGTTGGTTTTTGTATTCTTCTATCCGTCTTATTGATGTTATTATACGATGACTAGTGGTCCAATGGCAAACCCTGTTTTTTCCATAAACACATCATCAGCGTTGTTTGCACCTGATAAGGTGCTTATCTGGATAGGGCCAATTCCGAGGAGCAAACGTGCTTCAAGGGTGTTTTCGGTTTTAATCATCCCTGGATCTAGACTAGTCCCACAGGAGCTACATCCTGTACACTGGTGACGAATGTTGATGTTTCCAAAGATTCCTCCACTTATAGTTGTCGTGACCCAGAGATCATTTGCGGTAACAGTGCCGGTGTTTTGTACTTCAACGGTCACTCCACCGATACCACCACTGATATTGGTTATTTCAAGTGTTGTCGTTTCAACGCTTTGACTGGAAATGCTTGGGAGGAGAAGTATGCTGAGGAATAATCCTAGAATGATGGCCCCTATGACTTTTTGCTTCATTATATATCACCCAATCTATTAACGATTGTTAACAAATATATGTGTGATGATGTATTTATGTTTTTCTCCGAAAAATCATTGGAATATTCATAGTCAACGATTGATTACTTGATTTCGTGTTAATCAAATGTTTTCCCTAAAATCAAAAAAGGAGTGTCTTCAAAACCAAGTTTTTTATAAATATCTAACGCGGTTTCATTTTGTTTTACCATATACAGTCGTATCGCAAAGACATTTTGATAGTCCGCAATCTTTTGTAGCTGTAGTAATAGAGCTTTGAACACTCCCTGTTTTCTCCATGGTTTACGAACATAAACGCGATGGATCCACCAGATCGCTTGATTTCTCCAATCGCTGGTGATAAAAAGTTGACCGATGATACTCTCATCGTGGTCTGCGACAAGATAAAAGCCTTTATCCGGATGTTCAATTGCTTTTTTACGTCCCTTTATCGATTTGTTTAATGATATAACCAGTTGTTCTGTTTCTTCGGCTAATAAGATATTATTCTGAGCAATCGCATCAGTATCTTTTATGGTAGCTTTTCTAATGATTATTATTCTGTTTCTTTTTATAATCCTGAATTGCCTTCTGAAGCGCATCAGTCGCCAGATTTGAACAATGCATTTTTACCGGTGGAAGTCCCCCAAGTTCATTTGCTACATCCGATCGAGTGATCTTTATTGCTTCATCAAGTGTTTTTCCCTTGGCAAGTTCGGTGATCATACTGCTTGTTGCAATGGCTGCGGCACATCCAAAGGTCTTGAATTTAATATCTTGAATACGGTCATCTTTTACCTTTATATAGATGGTCATGAGATCACCACAAACTGGATTTCCTTCTTTCCCAATTCCATCAGCATCTTTAATTTCACCCATGTTTTTTGGATTTTGGAAATGATCTAATACTTTTTTTGAGTACATGCTCATTAATATCAGCCCTCAATGTTTACTGATTTATCTTTCTCCCAAAGTGGTGACATTGCTCTGAGATTGTTAACGATGGTTGGTAAGATGTCAACCGTGTAATCAATATCATCCTTGCTGGTCTGTCTCCCCAGACTTAAGCGTAAGGATCCGTGTGCCTCTATTTCATTTAATCCTATTGCCAAGAGAACATGTGATGCTTTTAAGCTTTTTGAAGAACAAGCTGATCCAGTTGATGCAGCGATTCCTTTTCCATCCAGACTTAAAAGTAATGCTTCCCCTTCGATAGCGCTAAATCGAAAATGAGCATTATTTGAAAGTCGTTTTTTTGGATGGCCATTTAGATAACTCTCTGGAATGCTGAGAACTTGTTTAATCAAGCTATCTCTCATGTTTTTCAATCTTTTGTTATCCTTGATCATGAATTGATCTGCAAGTTCGCATGCTTTGCCCAGTCCAACGATACCCGGAACATTCTGTGTGCTACTTCGAATTCCTTTTTCATGACCGCCACCATGAGTGAATGGTGCTATTTTGATGCCTTGTTTGATAAAAAGGGCTCCGGTTCCCTTTGGTCCGTACATTTTATGAGCTGAAAGTGATAAGAGATCGATGTGTAATGCGTTGACGTCAATAGGTGTTTTTCCAATTGCCTGAACGGCATCGGTATGAAAGACAACATCGTGTTTTTGTGCTATAGATCCGATTTCTTTGATTGGTTGAATGGTTCCTATTTCATTGTTTGCATACATGATGGAAATTAGAAATGTGTCTTTGGTGATTGCTTGGTCCAATTCATTTGGATCAATTAATCCATATTGATCAACGGGAAGATATTCAATGGTGTATCCCTTTTTTTCAAGATATTCACAGGTTCGAAGAACCGCTGGATGTTCTATGGATGAAGTAATGATTTGGGGTCCTTTACTGTTTTTTTTGGGTTTATGAAGAGATGAAATTCCTTTCAAAGCAATGTTATCTGATTCGGTTCCCCCGGCGGTGAATATGATTTCTTCTGGCTCTGCATGCAGAAGATTCGCCACGTGGGTTCTTGCGTTATTCATTGCTTCTTTTGCAGTTGATCCGTAGGAATGTAATGATGAGGGATTCCCATAGTGTGTGGTGAAATAGGGAATCATAGCATCTACAACCTGTTGGTCCAAAGGTGTGGTTGCTGCATGGTCCAAATACACTTGTTTCATTGCCTTTTCGCCTCTACTATATGGTTTCTAGATATGGTATTAGGTCCTTTTTAATAATTTGATTGGTCATAATTTAGCAATAAGGGTAGGAGTACGAAGAGAAACGATTCTTTTTCTTGAGAAGGGAACCTATAACCCATCATTGAAACTCGCTTATGATGTGGCCAAGGCACTTCACACCTCAATCGATGAGTTATTTTTCTTTGATGACGACTCGTGATAGGCCGATGCTTGTTCCCATCGGTGATACACGGTTTCTAGCCATGATGGTAACCCTTCTACTGTTTTGATCATGGCATATTTGCTAAGTCGCTGACGGAAGGTAATATCATAGCTTACACGTCCTTTGAATAGTTCTTTTAACCGACGGCAGAGTGATCCTCCTCGTCGGTCCCAATCGGAAAGGATCACCACGTGATCGTATTGATCAGCAATCCAGTCGGAGAAATCAGAAAGCGACATTCCCTTGTTCAAGGTGATGATCTCACCGGTAAGCCCTATCTTTCTGAGTGCTTTTTCATCCTTTATTCCTTCTACGATGACCGGAGTGGTGAGATTGACCTGGACAAGTTCATCAAGGGCAAGTTCTACTTCTTCAACACATCGTTCTAGATCCATGATGGTCTCCTTAATAGTCTATTTTTTGGATTGATAAAATGAGATTAATAAAACGAGATGATAAATGAGAGTATCCGATCGGTTCATCATTGTATAATATAAAAGAGAAAGAAAGAGTTATAAGAGGATTTCGGTACGAAACCCTCTCTTTATTATTGATTGCTCTAATCTCTTTAGAAAGAATCAAGGATACGATTGAATGTTTCACTTGGTCGCATGGCCTTTGATGCTAGTTCATCATCAGGAAGGTAGTATCCACCAATATCAACAGAATCTCCCTGTACAGAGATGAGTTCTTCCTGAATGGTTTCTAGATTTTCTCTAAGTTGTTCTGAAAGAGCTGAGAATCGTTGTGCTAGGTTTTTGTCTTTACTTTGTTTGCTCAGTGCCTCTGCCCAGTACATTGCTAGATACACATGACTATTACGGTTATCGGGTTCGTTGACCACTCGGGATGGCGAGTTGTTGTTCTGTAGGTATTGCTCCGTTGCCTGATCAAGGGTTTCAGCAAGAATCAATGCTTGTTCATTGTTGGTTCGTTTCCCAAGATGACTAAGTGATGGTGCAAGGGCAAGGAATTCTCCTAATGAATCCCAACGAAGATGGTTTTCCTTCTGGAATTGTTGCACATGTTTTGGTGCTGATCCACCCGCTCCAGTCTCAAAGAGTCCGCCGCCGTTCATTAGTGGAACGATGGAGAGCATCTTGGCACTGGTCCCCACTTCAAGGATAGGGAAAAGATCAGTTAAGTAATCACGAAGCACATTCCCGGTGACGGCAATAGTGTTTTTTCCTTGTTTGATCTGTTCGCAGGAAAATCTGGTTGCCTTCACCGGTGACATGATCTTGATGTCAAGATCGGTTGTTTCATGATCCTTAAGATAGACATTGACCTTGTTGATCAATTCTTCATCATGTGCCCGGTCTTTATCCAGCCAGAAAACGGTAGTAAATCCAGTTGCTTTGGCTCGGTTCACTGCAAGTTTCACCCAGTCCTGGACTGCTGCATCCTTGGTCTGGCACATCCGAAAGATGTCTCCGTCTTCAACCGATTGCTCAAGCAGCGTATCACCGTTTTCCGCAATGCAGCGAACCATTCCTTTTCCCTTTATTTCAAAGGTTTTATCATGGGATCCATATTCCTCTGCTTTTTGTGCCATTAATCCAACATTCTGAACGGTCCCCATACTTGCAGGATCAAACGCACCATGTTCTTTACAGAAATTAACTACTTCCTCATAGACACCTGCATAGCTGCTTTCAGGAATGACAAACTTGGTATCATGAGTATTGCCATCTGGTCCCCACATCTTTCCGCCGTTCCGTATCGCCCGAGGCATGGATGCATCGATGATGATGTCACTGGGTACATGCAGATTGGTGATTCCTTCATCGGAGTTGACCATGGCCAGATCCGGACCTTGTTCATAGCAGGCAGTGACATCTTCTTTGATCTCTTGTTGTTTTTCTTCAGGTAACTCTGTTATTTTACTATAAAGTTCTCCCAGTCCATTATTAGGACTG
>CAZQMI010000065.1:0-5972 GCA_964594475.1 uncultured Thermoplasmatales archaeon | reverse complement strand
GACTGATACCCAGGTTCTTAAAAGTCCCAGCATGTTTCTCCCAAACATCCTTGAAGTACACACTGACAACATGACCAAAGATGATAGGATCAGATACCTTCATCATAGTTGCTTTCAGGTGAACGGAGAATAAGATATTCTTGTTCTTTGCATCTCGGATTTGTTCTTCAAGAAATGCTCGCAATGCCTTCTTTTTCATCACGGCAGCATCTATAATTTCATCTTCAATCAAGGGAAGTGATTCCTTCAGGATCTGTTTTTCTCCCCTTATATCTTCAAACACGATTTGCGCGGTTCCAGCTTGTTGCTTGGAAATGGTGAGTGATTTCTCACTGTTTCGCAGATCACCTTCTTTCATGTAGGCCACATGTGATGATGAATCAGATTGCCATTCACCCATGCTGTGTGGATTGTTTTTAGCATAGTTTTTCACGGGTGCGGGTACCCGACGATCAGAGTTTCCCATCCGAAGCACGGGATTAACCGCGCTTCCTTTGACCACATTGAATCGTGCTTTGATTTGTTCTTCTTCTTTGTTTTGTGGTTCCTCAGGATAGGGTGGAATATCATATCCTTTCTGTTGCAGTTCTTTGACTGCTGCGTTTAATTGTGGAACACTAGCACTAATACAGGGGAGTTTTATGATGTTTGCTTCTGGCTGATTCACCAGTTTCCCAAGTTCCTGCAGATCATTTGGTTTTCGTTGATCGCTGGTGAGCTTTTCAGGGAAATTGGCAATGATTCGGCCAGCAAGTGAGATATCTCGTGTTTCAACGTTGACTCCAGCCGCCCCAGTGAATGTCTTTACAATAGGTAGAAGGCAATAGGTTGCTAATGCCGGTGCTTCATCTACTTTAGTGTAAATGATTTTTTCATCAGATTCGCTCATGATATTTGTTCCTCCGTTTTTTTATTCCACCTTTTCCGGTTTATCAGGGACATCATACAAAATGTCATCCCAGGGGTGACGGTAGAGTGGTGTTTTCAGGCGTTTTTGATCAAAGTAATGACCCATGAATCCCATAGTTCGGCCAATAATGAAAAAGGCATTGAAAAAGCCCATATCGATCATTTCCTTTATTTCTTCATCAGAGTAATCAAGGTTTTTTAGCATGTCAACAAAGAGCACACCAATAGTTCCATCCACGTTGAGGATGAGAGTGTTTTTCTTCATGGTTGTTACATCTTGTACGGCTAAGGCGTAGTCCAGCAATGGGTGTTTAGGGAAGTGTTTTTTGGCAAAGTTGATCATGATCTCCACGCGTTCATCTGGGTTGTCAATACTGTGAATACGATGCCCGATTCCTTGGATGCGTATGTTTTTCTGTTTCATATGATCAACGAAATCACGTGGGTCCAGCTCATTTTCAAGACCATAGCTAAAGTGTTGAGCAGCACCATTGACTGCTCCTCCAAATCGTGGACCAATAGTCACCATCCCACTGATGATGGATTCGATCAGGTTTTTTCCCGCCCGAGCAGTGACAATTGTGTTATGTGCTCCTGAAACGGCAGGACCGTGATCAGCAACGATTTGAATGACGAGTTCAATGAAATCACGAGCATATTGAGGAAGGTCTTTTTTGAACCAGAGTAGTCCAAGCACCCCGCCGATACCATAGTTCTTTTTAATGACTTCATCGATTGGTACGCCACAGTAATTATGGATTTCACCAGTTTCATCACAGATGGTTGAAATGAAATTGGTTGATTTTCGCACCATACCTTCTTTGACGGCTTGATTGTAATCCATAGGAATATGTGGTGGAATGGGTTCATCGATTTCCTTGATTTTACCTTCTTTTTTCAGTTGTTCAAAGGTTTCCTTGATTTTTTCACCGTAATCATCAAAGGATTCGGGAACAATTGCGCCAGCATCTCGAAGAGCTTGATTCTTAGCTGGAGCAGTATCAGCTTTTGAATCTGCTTTTGCACCAGCATGACCGAATTGCACACCACCTGGAAGCATTTCTGCACAGGTTCCTGTGACCCACATTACTAGTGGTTTTGTGATGCGCCCGTCTTTCAATGCTTCTACGATTTCATATTCATCTTTTCCACCGACTTCACCAAGAGAGACCATCATCTTGATGTTTGGATTTTTCTCATATCTAAGGAGGTGGTCAATAAGGGTTGTTGCTGGGTAAACATCTCCACCAACGGCGTATCCTTCATAAATACCATCTGAGTTGCGGGCAACGATGTTATATCCTTCGTTTGATAGCCCTCCTGAAACGGAGACAAAGCCAACTGATCCAGGTCGATAGAGTTTTGTATCTCTAATGTTTTCAACAGTTCCTGCAGCGTTTCCGATCTTGAAACAGCCGGGCTTGATGCCACCAACGGTTGCAGGACCGATTACCCATTTCTTTTTCTCTTTAGCTATTTGTGCGATTTTTCGCACGTCTCTTTGTGGTACTCCTTCAGCGATCATGATCACCGTGCGTATAGTATCGGTTTCAAGTGCTTCCATGGTGCTTTCTGCACAGCTTCGCTCTGATGCGAAGTTGACCATTACATCTGCTTTGGGATGTGCTTTTACTGCTTCTTTAATGCTTGTGTATCGGGGCAGTCTGATCTCCTTGGTTCCCCAGAACAATGAGTAATAGCCCTCTCCGGTTGGGGTGATAAACCCAGCTACACTTGGCGATTCACGTTGTGAAAGGTAATCAAAATCAAGCATACGTTGCGCTGCTTTTTGTTGGGTTCCATAAATAAATGCTTTAGTGTTTTTATCAAATAGTTCGTATTCTTCCATGATTTTATGCCTCCTTTCCAGTCAGCGCCATTGATACAATACGAGTCATGTGTGTTTCAGGCCCATATACTTCGATGTGAAGACCGATGCGTTTGCCAAGTTTTCTCATCAGTTCAAGGCCTTCCTTGTAGTTTGGTCCACCTCGTCGTACATAGATGTTGACATCTGTCTTTTTGAGTTTATCAGCATATTCATCGATTGCTTGGATAATACCAGTAAATGTTTTAGCTACATCGGTAAAATTAGCGATGCCCCCACCGATGATTAAAAACTTTGGTCGACCTTGTTTATCCTTTGATCGAGTCATGAGATCAAGGACGGTTTTGGTGTATTCATAGGTAAGTTCTGTGCTAGGATTCCCACTGTATTCACCATAGTTTGCAAGTTCGTCGGCATAACCAAGATCGGCCACGGTGTCTGCATAGATAACACTAGCTCCACCACCTGCAACCAGGTTCCAGATGCGGCCTTCTGGGTTGAGCACGGTAAGCTTTAATGATGCACCAGTGCGTTCATCAAGGTCATCAATCCGTTCCTCTTCAGGGGTTTTGTCAAGGCCGAAAGGACTGGGAAATTTCAGTTTCCCCCATTTTTCCGCGCATTGATAGGATGCATAGTCATCGACTTTTGCTACGCAATCTAGCGGAACGATTTCTGAATCAACAAAGGTGAATGGATTGAGTTCAAGGTAGACAAAATGATAATCCACAAGCATCTTGTAAAGTGCTTTGATGAAGGATGCGATCTGTGTTTTTTTCTTTCCCAATTCTGTAGGGAGGAATCCTTCCACATCCATGTCATCTATTTCTGAAAGAATAGGAATGTCTAGTTCCACCACGCTATCCCAGACGGATTCAATATCAACACCACCTTTGGTTGAGAAATGAACAGTATCATGTTCCCGATGGGTTGTGATTGCGACATAGTATTCTTCATCATGAGGGACGAATTTTTCCACTAGGAAATGAGTGAGAGTCCCAGTGGTTTCACCAGTGGTTTGGATAATGGTTGTTTTTTTGTTCATTCGTTGCTTAATCCATTTTTGTACCTCATTCCAATCTTTGTTGACAAACAATAAATCGTTTTTCCCGCGTTTTCCGAAAAGTTGATCTGGTTTGGCCACCAGTTTTTCTTTTTTCAACCAAGGGTTTTCCTTTTCGATTTGTTTGAAATCCATTTCTGGTCCGATGAGCACTTGATGAGGCTCATAGGTAAAGGCTCCCTCTGAAAATTCCGTGAGGCCTTTTGCCATGATACGTTTAGCATCAAATTCTCTTATACCTTTTTGTGCCATACTTCACGTCTCCAATTTTTAATTAACTCTTCTTTGGTTTTTTTATTGTTGTTTTTTCATATAGGCAAGTGTTCCGCCAGCAAGGAGAAGTTTTTTCTGCCGATCTGAAAGATTATAGGTGGTTTCGTACTGGTTTCCTTTGGTGTTGTTTTCCATCATCACTGGTTTTCCTTGTTCGATTGCTTTTTTTAGTCCAGTGATTTTAATTTCATCTCCTTGATCGATGTCATCGTAATCATCTTCATGTTTGAATTTCAAGGGAACAATACCGAAATTGAGCAGATTTGCTTCATGGATGCGTTCCATTGATTTGGCAATCACTGCTTTTACTCCCATGTACATGGGACAAAGCGCGGCATGTTCTCGGGAGGATCCTTGTCCATAGCTCCAGCCCGCGATGATGATGTTATCCTTACCGCTGTCTCTTATTTTTTCAGCGCGATCATGAAATGTTGGATCCACTACTTCAAAGAGAAATTCTGAATATTTTGGAACATTGGATCGGTACTTCATCTTACTTCCAGCTGGGATGATGTGATCAGTTGTGGTTTTATCTTCTACTTTGATAGTGACTTCCCCAGAGATGGTGTCTTTGAGTGGATTGCTTTCTGGAGGATTGCTGATGTTTGGGCCTCGGTAGATTTCAACTGAGGAATCTGCATCCTTTGGAAAGATGAACATACTATCATCAATATGGAATTGATCAGGCATGGTAACACCAGGATAGGGTATGCCCATTTCCTCAAGATGTTGAGGTGGGGTGAATTCACCAGTGAGCACAGCTGCAGCAGCGGTTTCCGGACTGACGAGATAGGCTTGTGCACTTTTTGTCCCTGAGCGTCCTAAGAAGTTTCGATTACTTGTTCGAAGGGTTATTGCCTCGGTTTTTGGTGCTTGACTGTTTCCAATGCAGAATCCACAGGCACTTTCCGCAATGCGAGCACCTGCGTTGATGATTGAAGTAAGTCCCCCTTGCATGCTGATGTTTTGAAGAACTTGTCTGGATCCTGGGGCGACTACAAAACTGACATCTGGATGAGCGGTTTTACCTTCCACGATTTTGGCAACGGTCATCAGATCTCGATATGAAGAATTGGTGCAGCTACCAACAGCGACTTGATCGACTTTCATTCCTGCAAGGTTCTCAACGGTTTCGATGTTTCCTGGGCTATGTGGTGTTGCTGCTAATGGTTCGATATTCTCAAGATCGATTTCCACGATTTGATCGTATTCTGCATCGTCATCGGCTTTCAATTCAACCCATTGATCTTCTCTGTTTTGTGATTTCAGAAATGCTTTGGTTATTTCATCACTTGGGAAAATTGAGGTGGTGACTCCACATTCTGCTCCCATGTTAGTTATCGTTGCTCTATCTGGAACGGAGAGGTTTTTTACTCCGGGTCCGCCGTATTCAAAGACATAGCTTACGTTACCTTTAGTGGTGAATTTTTCAAGCATAGTAAGGACAACATCTTTTGCACTAACCCATGGGTTGAGTTTACCAGTCAGATTGACTTTGATGACCTTTGGATAGGTGAGATAAAAGGGGCCTCCAGCCATGGCTACGGCAACGTCAAGTCCTCCAGCCCCAATCGCAATCATTCCGATACCTCCTCCGGTTGGGGTGTGTGAATCGGATCCAAGCAGTGTTTTTCCTGGTCGACCGAATCGTTCCAAATGGACTTGATGGCAGATACCGTTACCTGCTCTCGAATAAATGATGCCGTATTTTGCGGCAACAGTTTGCAGATATTTATGATCATCAGCGTTTTCAAATCCTTGTTGAACGGTGTTATGATCGACGTAACTGACGGAGAGTTCGGTTTTTACCTTTGGCACGTTCATGGCTTCGAATTGAAGATAGGCCATGGTCCCCGTTGCATCTTGGGTGAGTGTTTGATCGATTTTTATTCCTACTTC
>CAZQMI010000064.1:4349-13664 GCA_964594475.1 uncultured Thermoplasmatales archaeon | reverse complement strand
GAAGAAATCAGCAATTTTACCCATGCCTAGCCCTGAAGAACAGATAGGTATATGAGCTTTTTTGTTTCACATGGTTTTCGGTTGAAGTAGGGTTTTATGAAGAATGAGATTTGATAACACAAATCCCAATGCGGGGAAAAAGACAAGGATTCCAGCCCATGGATTTAAAGCCATCAGCATAATAGGAACCAGACCAAAATTTATCATATAATGACTACCGATATAGGTTCGTGCTTTTTTTCGATCAAAAAAATCCATGTTCATTAACCGATAGGATAAGACTAACATAAGAATACTAATAATCCCAAGGATCACCCATTGAAATAGACGAAGCGGAAATGATGGGGAAAAGGAATCGATCAACAAAAAGGGAGTAAAGACCAATACAATATCAGAAATTTGGATACCAAAGGCAATAAATTGAAAAGAAAATGGGACATGAAGTTTTTTATTGGTTACACGAGCACCCATTTGAACAGCAGCGGTCTTGGCACCGCTGTGATAATCATTTTCAATATCCTTTAACCCTCCAGCAACAATCTGCATGAATAACACTTGTATGGATCCTAGAACGCAGACAATCCATGCGATGGCTGTTATATTAGCTATATTTTTTACTTGAGTTGATGCACCATATAAAATAAAGAAAAATATACCAAGTGCCACAAACATATCCATAAAAGGAAATTTCTTACTGATCAAATCATAAACAATGATTGAAATAGCGGAGAAAGCTAATATCAATAATGGATAATAAATCGATGTGGTAAACGCAATAAAACCTGCAATCATGAAAGCCAAAACCATGCATAGCATTGCAAAAATCCATGCATTCCGCAATGAAATCGTCCCGCTTATCAACGGTCGATCAGAAATTTCCTTTGATGTCTTATCAATTTTATAATCAATGATATCATTGAATACGAATCCAAAGGAATGTCCGAAAAAACCTATGAGAAATAAGATAAATAACATCAACATATCATATTGACGCATCGCAATAGCACCCATCACTGGAGAGATACCAGTGAGAACCGCATTGAAAGAACGAGCCAGTTTCAGATACTCACGGATCATTTCAACATTTCATGAAAGAGGATTTCCTTTTAAATCCATCGAATATATAAAGAGATGTGAAATTGATTTAAAATACCATTTTTCTCAAACACTAAACGATCTTTTGTCGTTTAATATCATGACTCAACAGCAAAATATGTATATCTCCTTCTAATACCTTTTTTCAACATAAACACAGGGTTGAACAAAATCAATGGCAAAAAAAACAATGAAAAACATACTTGTAACCGGTTCAGCAGGTCAAATCGGATCAGAACTTACTATGGCATTACGAGAAAAGTTTGGAAATGACAATGTTGTAGCTAGCGGAAGAAAAACCAAACCGAGTAAAACCGTTCTTGATTCAGGACCATTTGAATATGTCAATATAACTGACAAAGAAACCCTTGAATCAATCATAAAGACATATGATATCGATACCATTTATAATATGGCTGCGATCCTTTCTGCAGTTGGTGAGGATAAACCCCATCTCTGTTGGCATGTTAATATCAACGGACTGTTGAACATCCTCGATCTTGCTGTTGATTACGACATGACTAGAGTGTTTGTACCAAGTTCCATTGCTGTTTTCGGCCCAGAGACACCAAAAGAAAACACTCCTCAGGAAACTATTTTGAAACCAACAACTATGTATGGAGTTTCAAAAGTATCTGGAGAACTTCTCGGCGATTATTATTTCAAAAAATTCAATCTAGACGTAAGAGGGGTACGATACCCAGGTATTATCAGTAACGAAACATTACCCGGTGGAGGAACCACTGATTATGCCGTGGAAATCTTCTATGAGGCAATACAAAACAAAAAATATAGTTGTTTTGTAAAAGAAGATACCATGCTTCCCATGATGTATATGCCTGATTGTATTAAGGCAACACTTGATTTAATGGATGCAGATGTTGCATCACTAAAACATCACAGCGATTTCAACGTAACCGGCATGAGCTTTACCGCAAAGGACCTTGCTGATGAAATAAAAAAACATATTCCATCATTTACCTGTACATATGAACCAGATTTTAGACAACAGATCGCTGATTCCTGGCCACAAACCATTGATGACAGTGCTGCACGAGAAGAATGGAATTGGGAACCGGAATATGATCTATCAAAAATGACTGAGGATATGATAGAAGTTCTTTCCGAGAAACACAAAAAAGGCATTCTTTACCCCTGATGTATCTCTAAAGAAAGGATTTTTAAGCAACAGTGTGTATACCATAAGGTGAGGAGAGATTAATCGTTATGCAAGAATTAGAAGAAATCAATACTCATCAAAAAAATGATATCAACACCATTAAGGACTATCTTGGTGAAGAAGCGGATTATCTATTGCATCATCACTGTGAACGCATCCCTAAAGAAGACCTGTATTTACCAGGTCCTGATTTTATTGAGCGAAGTTATCAGCAGATGGATCGAAATGAACAAGTTTTAAGAAATCTTGCGTCACTATTCAATCATGGAAGGCTGAATGGAACCGGATATGTATCTATTCTACCTGTGGATCAAGGAATTGAGCATTCTGCAAATGCTTCGTTTACTCCTAATCCAGCGTATTTTGACCCAGAAAATATTATCAAGCTTGCCATTGAAGGAGGTTGTAATGCTGTTGCATCAACTCTTGGGGTTTTAGGAAGTGTTTCCCGTCAATATGCACATAAAATACCATTCATCGTCAAACTAAATCACAATGAACTGCTTTCTTATCCAAATTCATATGATCAAATCATGTTTTCAGGGGTGAAACAAGCATGGGATCTTGGTGCTGCAGCTGTAGGAGCAACCATTTATTTTGGATCAGCTGAATCAAATCGTCAAATCCAAGAGGTGAGCAAAGCATTCAAACAGGCTCATGATCTTGGCATGGCAACCATTCTCTGGTGCTACCTTCGCAATAATGTCTATAAAGTTGAAGGCAGAGATTATCATGCCTCTGCTGATCTCACCGGTCAAGCAAATCATCTTGGCGTCACCATCGAAGCAGATATCGTCAAACAAAAACAACCAACCATTGATGGCGGTTATGCAGTTCTCAACAAAGGTGATCAGAAATATGGTCGCTATGACGATCGAGCCTATACCGAACTATCAAGTGATCACCCCATTGATCGAACTAGATATCAAATCGCAAATTGTTATATGGGTAGAGTCGGTCTCATAAACTCAGGTGGTGCATCAGGAGACAATGATTTTCAACAGGCCGTTCGCACCGCTGTCATTAATAAACGTGCAGGTGGAACCGGTCTCATCTCAGGAAGAAAGGCATTTCAACGACCGATGAAAGAAGGAGTTAAACTACTGCATACGATACAGGATGTATATCTTTGCAATGAGGTAACCATAGCCTAGAAAAAACAATTCTTTTTTTCTTTTTAATATATCAAATATGTTATAATTTTTATATTTTCTTTTTGTTTCTTATTAATCTCCGTTTTTTTCCTTCATTGAATACTTTTCAACATCTCTAAGGAATACTTTTATAATAATCCAAATGATTACCGGATGGGATGCAGAACCATCCCACCTACATTTTCGGAGGAATCCTCAGATGGCCCCGATAACTGCCCATGATTTAGCAAAAAAACAGAAGGAAATATCCGTCGCAGAGTTCTTTGAACGAAATAAACACATTCTTGGATTTGGTAATCCAACTCGGGCTCTTGTAACCAGTGTCAAGGAAGCTGTTGATAACAGTCTTGATGCCTGTGAAGAAGTCAATGTTCTACCTGACATCACCGTTAGAATCAGCAATCATGAGGAAGATGATGAATGCACCATCATCATTGAAGATAATGGCCCAGGAGTTATTAAAAAACAAATAAAACACATCTTTGGACGACTTCTCTACGGATCTCGATTCCATGCTATCAGGCAAAGCCGTGGACAACAAGGCATTGGAATATCAGCTGTTGTTCTCTATGGACAGCTCACTACGGGAAAACATGCTACGATCACTTCAAAAATAAAAGAAGATTTACCCGCAGCAATTGTTGAACTTGCCATTAATACAAATAGAAACCGAGCTGAAATTATCAGTCGAGACACCGTACATTGGGAGAAACCAACCGGTACCAAAATAAAGATTCATATTCAAGCAGATTACATTAGAGGGAAACGATATGTCTATGATTATCTGAAAAATACATCTATTGTTAATCCACATGCCCGACTCAGCTATATTGAACCAGATGGTGCTACTCATACCTTTGAACGAACCAGTGACATGCTTCCTCAAAAAAGCGAGGAAATTAAACCACATCCATATGGTATCGAGCTAGGTACACTTATGAAAATGGCAAAACACACCAAAGCACGGAAACTTTCCTCTTTTTTACGAACCGAATTTGTGAGCATGGGAATGAGAACCACAAAAGCCGTTTGTGAAAAGGCAGATCTAGACCCAGACCTTATTCCAAAGAAAATGAAACGTGAAGAATTTCTTGCTCTGCATAAAGCCTTTAAAAAAGTAAAAATCATGGCCCCACCAACAGACTGTCTTTCACCTATTGGCGAAACATTGATCAGACGAAGTCTCAAAAATGAAACCCAGGAAATTTCCCCTGAATTCATCATCACCGCATCTCGACCAGCATCAGCCTATGCAGGTAACCCATTTCAAGTCGAGGTAGGGCTGGTCTATGGAGGAAATCTTCCCAAGGATAACCCCGCTCGTATCATGCGCTTTGCCAATCGTGTTCCTTTACTTTATCAACAAGGTGGTTGTATCGCTACCAAGGCCATCGCATCAATAGACTGGCGGCGATATGGATTTGATCAAAAATCAGGAAAAGGCATTCCGACGGGACCAGCTATCTTTCTCATTCATGTTTCATCGACCCAAATTCCATTTACCTCAGAAAGCAAAGAAGCAATCGCGGATGTACCTGAAATTGAAAATGAAATCAAACTTGCTCTGCGAAGCTGTGCTCGTAATGTGCAGAGACATATTCGAAAAAAGGTACGTCGAAAGAAAACTCGTGATAAATTCATGCTTATCACAAAAATCCTGCCAGAAATAGCAGAGAAATCATCATCTATGATTAAAAAACCAGTTCCCTCATTGACCCCGGTGATTACCAAAATTATGGATGTTGTCTGGATTGAAGATCTTATTGAATATGAAAAAATAAACCATCAAAGCTCAAAACCAATTCAAACCACCTTGATGCAAAATTCTGATAATAGGCAGCGACAAGGAGTTATTACTAAAAGTAAAATCATCGTTGCAAATTATAAACAAAAACCTCAGCATTTCTCCTTATATGCGGTAATCCCTGAAGATTCGGTCGTTGGAGAGATCTCACCGAAACCAGTGAAAACAACAACTCGATATCTGAAATGGAAGCTGGAAAACATTCCTCCTGCTGGAAAGATCGATATCAATTTTGAACTCGCTGGACTCGAGGAGGGAGATTTCGATGAAAACGATCTTTACATCGAGAAAATCAATCCCACTTATGTTATTGGGGCTGATAAATGGGAAGGAGGTGAATAAGCAATGAAAAAAGATTACACACCAGTCATCAAAAAAATCGATAACATCGCAGAAAAGATCTACTCTGATCTGTCTAATACGGACATTCCCTCACTTCATCTTCCCACTCGGTCGAAATCAAATATCTTCTTTGATGAAAACCTTAGTGTATGGAAATATGGAACAAACGAAATCCAACGATCTGCAAAATCCCTTGATGGAGCATATATGCTTCTGCGAACCATGTACATGGTCGATTTCATCAAAGAAATGATCCGTATAAAAAAATCATCCACACTCAGAGAGCTTTATTACATAAGTGAAGGATGGGATCTTGCAAAATTTCATTCACAAAATGAATCAAACAATCTTGCTGAAGATCTTGAAGTCATCACCAGTCTTATGAGGGAGGATTTTAAACTTCGTCCAGAGGAAGATGGCGCTCGTGTCATTGGAAATCTGACCATTGAAGAAAAAACACGTAACAACACAAGCAAAAAAATCCATTGCCAGGACGATGTTGGTGACTCAGGCTATTCAATCCCTTATAATGTCGAACCTGAAAAAATCCGAATCAAAAAAGCAGATGTAGATTTTTTACTGGCTATTGAAACTGGTGGTATGTTCGATCGATTGGTAGAAAATCATTTCGATGAAAACTATCGATCCCTGATCGTTCATCTTAAAGGACAACCCGCTCGTTCAACACGACGGTTCATCCAACGATTAAACAGTGAATTACACATTCCAGTAGTGGTTTTTACGGATTGTGATCCCTGGAGTTTTCGTATCTTTGCCAGTGTCGCTTATGGAGCGATTAAAACTGCCCATATATCAGAATACTTAGCAACTCCTTCAGCATCATTTCTCGGAGTAACCCCTTCAGATATTGAAAACTATGATCTTCCCACTGATAGCTTAACTAAGGAAGATATAAAATCACTGAAAAGTGAACTTTCCGATCCTCGTTTTCATGATTCATTTTGGAAGCATGAAATCAAACTGCAGTTAAAACTAGGGAAAAAATCTGAACAACAGGCACTTGCCAAATATGGTCTTGATTATGTCACCGATACCTATCTACCAGAGAAACTAACCGAGATGGGAATGATACAAAAATAAAAGAGATTAGAAATTCAAGCGTTGTTTATTCGTTTGAATCGTCATCCTTTTTCTTTTTCCATAATTCAGATTCAGTAAACATTTGATTACGAACACGAAGCAGAAAATCATTATGAATCTGCAAATATGTCTTGCTAAAAACACCACCTTTTGCGTGTTGAGGAAATGTAAATTCATAAACTCTTTTTCCATTGACAAACTCAGGTTGATTAAATCGATCTGATTCAACGAATTCCATGGTTTCATTAAGCCCTAACGATGGTTTAATTAAAAACAAACTATCAAGGACAATAAAAATTGCAACCAAAATGGATACCACAATCGCCCACATACCTAATGATAGACCTGCCCAAAATGGATCCATTTCAAGGATAAAAACTCCACTAGCAACAATGATGATCCACAAGAGAAAAATGATGGTTAAAACAAGAAATAATTTGGGAAGAAGAATACCAATAGGTCGTGTCTGGTTAATAGTTTGATATTTAACCTTTGCGTTTTCATTCATATAAATCAGTACTATATGTATGAAAAAGCATTGTTTTTAATTTTTCTATTCATAGATCCGTGTGTCAAAATAACGCTAATTGTTAAGATACCATTGGTAAAACAAACATTTTTTTATTTATTTCACTGGAAACATTTTAGGTTTTCTCATTTTTTCTCCTATAAAACAATAAAAGTTTTTTATAGGGATGGAGAATACAAGATGCTATGAAAGAAGATCAGGTTGCCCGTCTTATTAAGGATAATCATATTTCTTGGATACAAATTCATTTCACCGATTTAAGTGGTGGACTCCGAACAGTTCACTTTCCCGCTAAGCAGTTCCTAGAAGATGACATACTTACTAATGGGTGTGGATTTGATGGAAGTTCAGTTGGATTGAAAAATGTTGAAAATTCAGACATGATTGCACTACCTGATCCAGATACCTTTTTAATACTTCCATATGAACCTGAAGAAGCCCGCTTTATTGCAGATATCTACGATACATCGCTTAATCCTTGTCAAATAGATCCTAGATATACTTTGAAAAAAACTATGAAACATGTCCAAAGTCGGGGGTTTGATAAGGTTACTCTCTCCCCTGAAATGGAATTTTTCGTGCTTTCTACTAATCAAGAAAAAAGATATGATGTGAAAGCAAATGAAGGTTATTTCTGTCCACCACCCATGGATCATGCAAAAGAATTCAGAAAGAAAATATCAGAAATGTTAATGAAAAGTGGCATAAATGTGAAATATCATCATCATGAAAATGGACGCTATCAACATGAGATAGAAGTAAAGGGGCTTCCTGCAATCCAAGCAGCTGATTTTTCTATATATTTTAAACATCTTGCAAGATACATTGCTTGCATGTCTGATTTACAGGTTACTTTCATCCCTAAACTATTTGAGGATGAAGCAGGAAATGGAATGCATGCACATCTTTCTCTTCAGAAAAATAATGAAAATTGTTTTTTTGACCAAAAGGACCCGTATCAGCTCAGTAAAAAAGCATATTATTTTATTGGAGGTATCCTTCATCATGCGAAAAGCATTGCAGCTTTTGCAAATCCAACCATGAATTCATATAAACGACTTATTCCACATTTTGAAGCTCCTCTCTACATTGCCTGGGGTCAACATAACAGAAGCAGTCTCATTCGAATAGCAGCCAAAAAAAATATTGATATCGAAGTAAGATATGCTGATCCCGCAGCCAACCCCTATCTATTGTTCTCTGCGCTCATTTATGCAGGAATGGATGGTATTAAAAATGAGATTAGTTACAAACCTATTGAAAAAAATATCTATCATATGAGCGAAGATGAAATTAGAAGAGAGGACATTGAAAAACTTCCTGAAAACCTCTTTGAAGCACTTGCTGCGCTTGAAAAAGATCAAAATCTACGATCATATATGGGAAATGAACTTATTAATAGCTATATTTCAAATAAAAGAAAAGAATGTCAACGATATCTCCGGGAGGTATCAGATGTTGATCTCGAATTCTATTTTAATGTCTAACAATTTTTTGTGATTATTAACTTTATTTTAATATCCAATCAGACATTAATATGTCAATTATGATGCCATATATTGGTAGGAGTAGGAAAGAATTAATCCAATGTTACTAACAAAATAATAAAACCAAACCATCAGGTAAGTTTTAACGAACTTATGGCCTTATGATCATTCATATCGTTGAATTAATAAATGTGTATAAAGAAGAAATTATCCGCCTCTATCAAGAACATCATGTATAATGTAAATTAAAACAAAGCCACTAAAATTAATTAATTTATTGTATATATGAGGTGTTATTTTCATTTCACATTATAACTCGATATAAATGGATATATCAATTATTTCCAACTTATTCCTTTCTTTTTTTAATTTTTATGTATCTTATTTTTAAAACACATTCAATTTTAATTCAAATAGCTTAAAAAAAACAAAAAACTATATGAATAAACACACCATAATCACCTTTGGCAGGTCGGATAGTTTGGGGGAAGACTCGATACAAATACCACAAATCAAAAACGATTTCATTTTTGAAAAAAACCAAAAAAATGAATCGCTGAATAATATCAATAGCCCTGTTTTAACACCATCAATACAAGAATTATCACATATTATCCAATTTA
>CAZQMI010000064.1:0-4339 GCA_964594475.1 uncultured Thermoplasmatales archaeon | reverse complement strand
TAAAAAAATTATCGTATAAAGATGTCCAGAAGGATGTATTTAATTACATTCTTAAAACATTCAGGGAAGATTCAGTTTATTCAAGTACCATTCTTCTTCAATCGGATGATAAGGAATTTCTACGAATTTATGGAACCACTGAAAATACAAATAAAATAAAAAAAGTTGAAAAAAAATTATCATCAATAAAAAAATATAAAATATACATAAATAAATCAAAAACCTTCCAGCAAGTAATAAAAGATGACCAAACACTCATACTGCCATCAAAAACAATATTACTCGAATTACTACCAAAACCAGTAGCAAAGAACATCATCAAATTACTAGGTTATGATAAAAAAAATCAAACAATAATACTTACCCCACTAAAAAAATTTGATGAAATAATCGGAGCAATCGCGATTGGATCAAGTAATTTCGATCATCATTTCAAATTACCCGTAAAACACCTTGTTCATCATATCTCAAATACATTAGAAAAATCTGAAATATATCACCGAAGAAAAAAACAAAAACGACAACTCCTAGCATATAAACTCGCCGTTGAAAATGCCCAAGAAATGATAATTGCGGTTAATACTCACTATGAATGTATCCTTGCTAATAAATTATTCATATCATATCATCAACTGCAAGAAAAAAAAGTTTTCGGATTACATATAAAAAAGATTATCGGGTCTGATTCATTTCAACAGATAAAGCCATATCTCAAAGACTGTTTTCAAGGTAAACGATCAATCTTTCGATTTACAAAAACATTTAAAATAAAAGGAGAACGTCAGCTCAATGTTATTTTCTACCCCTTGCAAGATAAGGAAAACAATATAATCGGTGCTGCAGGAATAGTAAGTGATATTACCGAGCGTCAACAAACAAAAAAAAGACTGGAAAAAACATATAATGATCTCAAAAAATCAATTGAAGAAAGAGACCTATTATTAGAAGAAATTCATCACCGCGTTAAAAATAATCTGCAGATTATAATAAGTCTTATCGATCTTCAACGTGAAGAACATAACAAAAAAAATCCCACTCACTTTTTTGAAGAGTTAAAGAACAGAATCTATTTAATGTCAATATTGCATGAACAATTATATCAATCATCAGATTTCAAACATGTTCTTTTAGGAGACTATATTACAAACATCACAAAAAATCTAGAAAATTGTTTACCATTACATAAAACAGAAATAACGATTTTAGTCAACCATGAACAAGAAATTATCGACTTTAAAAAAGCAATCTCTTGTGGATTGATTATCAATGAATTAGTCTCAAATGCTATTAAACATGCATTCACAGATCAAGAAAAAGGAATTATTCAGATAAACATATCATCTTCAAAAACTCATCATATCATTAGCATCCAAGATAATGGAAAGGGATTTCCAAAAAATATTGATTTTTACCATTCCACTTCCCTGGGATTACAGCTAATCCATATGTTAGTCAATCAATTAAAAGGCCAGATTAGAATGAAAAATGAGGGCGGAAGTACCGTCATCGTTCGATTTCCGAAAAAATAAATGAGAGGAAACTAATGAATATCGTAAATAAAATTCTTGTAGTTGAAGATGAACATATCGTGGCTAGAGATATTCAACAAAAACTGATAAAACTAGGATATGATGTTCCCGCTTATCTTTCAACAGGTGAAGAAGCCATTGCTGAAACTGAAAAATTACAACCAAATCTAGTGATTATGGACATCAAACTTGATGGCAAAATAGATGGAATAGAAGCCGGGCAACAAATACGATCCCGTTTTGACATTCCCATCATTTATCTTACCGCGTATGGAGATAAGCATACTTTAGAACGTGTCAAATTATCCGAACCAGACGGATACATCATGAAACCATTTAATATTAAGGAGCTTCATAGCAATATACAAGTAGCCCTTCATAAAAATAAAATGGAAAAAAAACTCAAAGAACATCATCAATGGTTGTTAAACACCTTACAAAGTATGGGTAACGCCGTCATCACCACTAATGAAAAAAAAATAATTACATATCTAAATGATGCAGCACAAGATCTATTAGAAATTAACAAAAATAATGCCCTCGGAAAAACGATTAATGATATCACTACATTAACTAGCCAGGATAGTAAAGAACCAGTGAATCTTTTTAGTAATTTATCCACAATCAATAATAATACGGAATTATCACCATCAGATTATATTTTAACCACACAACATGGAAAAAAAATGATTGTTGAAATTAGTACTTCAATCATAAAACAGTATGATGGAAGCCTTGATGGATACGTTTTTTCCATTCAAGATGTTACTCAACAAAGAGATGGCATTAAAGTTTTACAAAAAATGTCAAAGGAGCTCGAACGTCGAGTTGAAAAAAGAACAGCTGAACTCAAACAAATCAATACATCTTTACAAAAAGAAATCACTGATCGAAAAAAAGCAGAAGAACGGGCCAAGCAAGTTCAAACCTCAATTGAAAATATTATTAATAGCACATCAGAAATTATCATTGCTCTTGATAATTGCAATCGAGTTGAATACTGGAATACCGCTGCAGAAAAACTCACCGGCTTTAAAAAGAAAGATGTCTCTGGGAGATATTTAAGCAAACTTCCTTTTATCAACGATGCTAAACGAATCAATGAAATCATAAAGCAAGTAGATGAAAAAAAAGAAATTATTTATGAAAATATTATTTTTATTACTAAAAAATTTTCAAAGCGAATTCTAAATATTTCCTGTTCACCCATTCATCCATCAGGAGAAAAAACAGGGATTGTTTTCGTTGGAAAAGATATCACTTATGACTGGGAAAGCCATCATAATCTCATTCAAGGGCATAGTTACATCATCGCAGAAAAAAACAAACATGCATCCTTTAGCATATTTTCAAATCTCATTTTCTCCGACTACCATGGTGTTTATATAACTCGATCACAACCAGATCAAATCAATGATGAGTTAACTTTTGGTCGAATCAAGCCAGTGTTTATTAGAAAACAACCTCATGATTACTATCAAACGATCCACACAGTTACTGAACTCGTCGATCAAATTAAATCGATTTGTTCTCAACAACAAAAATCAGTTATCTTTTTTGACGGACTTCATTATTTTGTTACTACCACTCTATTCAAACACCTGCTTACTCAACTCTATGAAATAAATGAAGTCATCTCTGAATCAAATGCAATATTGCTACTTTACCTTGATCCGCAAATTTTCTCATCTGATGAACTAGCCTTGATTCGCAATGAGTTTGAACCTCTTCCAAGTAAACAGGTTGATGATATTAAAATAAAGGATGAACTCTTTGATATTATTGCCTTTATTCAACAGGAAAATAAAAAAAATACCTTAGTATCATATAAAAAAATCATGTCCAGGTTCGACATTGTTTATTACACTGCATCCAAACGAGTGAAACAACTTGTGGAAGAAGGATTGGTATTTACTAAAAAATATGGTAAATCACGTGTTGTTCATCTCACAGAAAAAGCAAAAACGTTACTATCAAAACGTGATATGCTTTGAATCAACCTTCATTTATATTATTAGTTTGTATGAACTCCGCTTTATAGCAATGAATTCCTGCACACAAAATAATAATAATAATCAAAATGTTAACAAGAATAGCAATGAATAATTGAATCAAACATAAAATCAAAATCAATCATTATATTAAGAAAAGTGAAATAATTCATTATATTAACGATATTATCACACTATGAAAACTGTGTTTTTCTATTAAACTGTGTGTTTATTATTAATGAAATCCATAGGTCTAATCAACAAATATTTTGCATAAAGAACTATTTAACCATAAAAAAGAGAAAATATCATTTAAAAAAGGTAAATTATAACTATATAAATATATTAAATCATGTGATAATTATTACACTATTTTAATTATAAATTACATTTATTTTAACATATTTTAAAGGTATCTATTAATATTTCTTTCATACTTTTTAGTTGTCTAGAGACCCTAGAGGGTGGATGTGGGATAGCCAAAGATACGTTTATGATATTATGTTGTTGGAGTGCTAACATAATACATACACTTGAAAATTACAAAATGATTGTGAGGAGGGGCTTCTCACAATGTCGCAATACAAACCCAATTGCTCGGCTTTCCCAACCACAACTCCACCTGAAAAAGGAGGGAATTATAAACACATCGATAAAACAAGATGGTCAATCAGATAAATGTTGATGGGGTCAAATAATCTCACCATCAACGAAACCCTTGATTATGAAAAAGACGATTAACGGGGCAACTAAGAGATGGAACGGACTGGAGTAGTAAAAAAAATAACAACCGGGGCCGCCTCAAGACTTCCCAATCGA
>CAZQMI010000063.1:0-13876 GCA_964594475.1 uncultured Thermoplasmatales archaeon | reverse complement strand
GACACCGAAAACCTGATCTCGTTTCTCTTTGTTTTTAAGGTGTTTTCGAATGGCACGGAGTTCTACGATGACCTGCCGTTGCTGGGCATTTGTTCGGGTGATATACACGATTTTTTTATCATGTTGTATAGCATAGGAGAGAGCAGCAGTGATGGCACAGATGGTTTTTCCAGATCCCGTTCCTGATTCGAGGACCAAATGGGTTCTATCGGTGAGTACCTGGTTCATGGTGTGCATGATTGCAGTTTGGTTTTTTCGTTCATGATAGGGAAAAAGGTCCATGTTATATCTGAAATAAGGGATTTGATACATAGAGTTGTTGGAAGAAAAAATCGATTTTTTTGATGCTTTTTCTCAGAGTATATAAATAAACGGTGATGTATTCGATTATGCTATATGAGAGCTGCTCCCTTTGATGAAATTCGACATTCCTTAAGTTCCATTCTCTCCTCGGATGAGATATCCTTACTTCCAAATAAATGGGAAAAAATCGGAGCTGTTCTGATATTACGATTACCTGTTGAACTTCACTCTCAGGCACCAAGTATTGCAAAGGAATATGCACGGGCTCTACAGTGTAAAAGCGTTCTTCTTGATAAAGGCGGGATCACTGGTCCATTACGTACACCGGTTACGGATCTAATTTATGGTGACCCTGATACGGAGACTATTCACAAGGAAAACGGCATTCGATTTGTTCTTGATCCTGCTCAGGTGATGTTTTCATCAGGAAATATGGATGAACGCATTCGGATGGCCTCCATTGCAAGTAATGACGAGGTAGTGGTTGATTTTTTTGCTGGAATTGGATATTTTTCTATTCCTTTGGCAGTTCATAGTCGTCCAGAACAGGTTATTTCCTGTGAGCTCAATCCTGTTGCTTATGAATTTCTCTGTAAGAATATTCTTTTGAATGGGGTTGATGGTATTGTCAAACCTCTTTTAGGTGATAGTAGGCAACTTTCCCCAAAAAACAGTGCAGATCGAGTAATCCTTGGGTATTTTGGTGACACCAAACGGTTTCTTCCTGCTGCAGTAGAATCCTTAAATGATAATGTTGGTACTATCCATTTTCATGATACCTTTCCGGATGAAAAGGTACCAGGAGTTGCCATGACTTCAGTTGAAGAGACAGTGAAAGAATTTCATCGATCCGCGAATCTGATAGGATTTCACAAAATTAAATCATATGCTCCAGGAATCGGGCATTATGTGTTTGATGTAAAGGTAGAAGGACTATGAAAAAACCAGTTAATTTATGGATTTATCATACTGCGGAGGATGATCCGAAGAAATGTAGTGCTCGAAAAATGCATCGGTTTGATCTTGCCAATTTAACGGATAATATTCGCTCTATTCCTCCTCATCTGATTTTGTTGAACCCTTATGCAAAAAAAAGCATTTCACCAGAAGATCGTGATATCGCCCAAAAAAAAGGTATTCTTGCTCTTGATTGTTCCTGGAAAACTGCTGAGGAGCAGTTTCCATTAATTCAAAAAAAATGTCGATCGCGTGCCCTTCCATTTGTAGTAGCGGTAAATCCTGTTAATTATGGAAAACCGTTAAAATTGACCACCCTTGAAGCCTTTGCTGCTGCATTATATATTCTCGATGAGGTTGATCAAGCGAAAAGAGTGCTCAGTATCTATAAATGGGCACCACATTTTTTGACCATGAATCAGGAGCCATTAGAGGAATACCGCAAGGCAAGGAATAGTACTGAAGTTATCAAGATTATGCATCAATACATTTAAGCTAAAAAAATGTAGATATTGGGAAATCCAATAGACATTACGAATGAATTGCATTCGGGCGAGGTAACCTTTTTGTAATCAGCTCTGTTATGCAGCAAGTAGTATTGAGTTCATGAATAATATGGGGTTTTAATGATGAAGAACGATTTACAAGTTTTCTTTCAGCCGAAAAGCATCGCCGTTGTTGGTGCATCAAAGGATTCTCGAAAAATTGGTCATGCGGCCTTAAAAAATATTTTGATTTCTGATTATGAATGTAAGCTTTATCCTATCAATCCACATGAACAGGAGATACTTGGTTTACCGTGTTATAAGACAGTGGCTGATGTACCTGGTGATCTTGATTTGGTACTTGTTTCTGTTCCCGCAAAGATTGTTCCTTCCATCATGAAGGATTGTGTGAAAAAAGAAGTGAAACATGCCATTATTATATCCTCTGGTTTCAGTGAAGTGGGAAACCATGCATTAGAAGATGAAGTGAAAAACATTATTCAAAAATCAAATATGCGGGTGCTAGGCCCTAACACCATGGGATATAAAAATGCTTCAGATAGTCTTGATGCTTCCTTTGTTTTCGGTGTGCCTCGAAAGGGAAATCTATCATTGATCAGTCAGAGTGGTGCACTGGGGATTGGTATGATTTACCTAGCGAATAATGAGTTTGTAGGAGTATCAAAAATCATTGGTGTAGGTAATAAGGTTGACATTGATGATGATGATCTCATCCGTTATTTTAGTCAGGATGACACCACCAAAGTGATTGGTTTGTACATTGAAGCAGTAAAGGATGGAAGGGAGTTTATGAATGCGATTAATGCATGTGATAAACCAGTGCTAGTGGTGAAAGCAGGTAGAAGTAGTGCTGGTGCACGTGCAACTGCATCTCATACTGGATCGATGGCAGGTAGTGACCGGGTTTATAGTGCGGCAATCAAGCAGGCTGGCGGCATTCGTTGTCGTGATGTGGTGGAATTGTTTGATATGGCCCGTGCTCTTGCGGGTCAGCCTGCGATGAAAGGGAACCGGGTGGGAATCATCACTAATGGTGGAGGACTTGGTATTTTACTGACAGATGCATGTGAGGCAAATGGTTTGATCATTCCTCAATTATCAGATGAATCGTATGAAAAGATCGATAAAATCCTTCCGGATCTGGTGAAACCCAATAACCCTGTTGATCTGGTCGCCGATGCGGGATTTTACCGTTATGAGACCTGCACGAAAGCATTGTTAGAAGATCCCAATATCGACGGGATAATTGTTGCATCTGTTCATGGAGGATATGCACGTCCTCGTGAGTTTACCGGCGCGATTTTGAAGATGATTCGGGAGAGAAAACTGCATGAAACACATAAAAAACCGATTCTTGGGACATGGGTTGGTGGAAAAGAGTTTGAGGATTTGGTGTTTGATTTAAAATCTGCTGGGGTTCCCATTTATCCTTCGTCATGGCGGACTGCTCGGTCTATGTATGCCCTGTATTTAGAAGGACAGCGGATTAAACGAGGGAAAATGCAAAAGAAAAACTAACTTGTTGGATGGACATTAAAGGAAAAAACAGTGGGACCTTGTTTGTTGGGTTAACCTACCCATTCCACTCCAAGTTCCTTTTCCCAGTCGGGTTGTTTTCCTTCCCAGCGTTCAGCGATATCTTTTGGAACGCATTCTTTACATACGCCAATGATTTTAAAGTAACAAGTTGAACAAATTGATCGATTACATTTTAAACAGATCGCTTCAGCTTTGTGATTGCCACAAATCGCGCAAAACCCTTTTGGTTTGTTCTCTTTGTGCGATTCTTTTTTGGGCGCATCTTTGTATTGTTTCTTAGTTTCTTTAAGCCATTCACGCATCTCTTTATTCATGGTCTGTTTGGTATCAGTCATTTCATCGTTCCTCATAAAAAAGACAATGAGTTCGTATGTCTAAATAAACAGAGATTTATATATTTTGGTTTTGCTTGATATTTTTTTTTGAAAAACGGTGAACGAAATTGGAAAACAAATGGATAAAGGGTGTTGCAATCAATAAGACCAGGATGTGAGCAAGAGTAAGGTTGTTGGTAAACCAATTCGTGGTGGTTACGCCTAATAGATGTAACGCAGTACTCATTAGATAGCAAAACAAAAGAACACCAAGGATGAAATCGATTTGATCAAAAGGGATCCAGTCCTCACCTCTATTTTTTCCAGCTCTTCGTTTAAAAAAACTTTCTATGATATCTCCAAGTAGTGCTCCAAAACAAAGTGAAAAGATAAGTGGAATCATCACTGGAAAACCGGTAAAATCAGTGAGAGCTATGGGAAACTCAATGGTTACTGCAAATTTTGCAACCGCGGATAAACCGAATCCAGCGGTCATTCCGATAAAGGCTCCCGCAAAAAGCCCTTGCCATGTCTTTCCGTCTCCAAGAATACGTTTTCCATCCTTCCAGGTTTTACCAAAGTCAATGGGTGTTCCTCCTCCAACAAGCAGAGCACTGGCATTAGCGATATAGGCAGGAATGATGATCCAGAAGGCTTGTATGATGATTTCGTAATCCATTTCAATAAACGAAAGTAAGAAGGCCTATAAGACAATATTTATTGAGCGGGTTATCAATAATGATGGTAAAGAGTTATCATCTATTTTATAAAATCTAATCAGAAAACAAAATTTGTAAAAATGATGCAACAACAAGGTGAATTATTTATTTTTTACTTCGAATGAGCTTCAATCCTTTATGTTCAATAATGTTTGATCGTTTCACGATACTTTTAAGAGCTAGTGTTGAGACCTTGAATTGTTCTGCTACACTGTTACTGAATTTTCCATCATCTCCGAGGAATTCGAAAATATCCTGTTCCAGTTTTTCAAATTCTTCTTGATCCAACGATGCTACGGTAAATATTTCACTAATCTCATTTACAGGACAGGAGATATTGATATTGAACGCTGAGTAAAATGATCGGTATTTTTTTTGGGGTTTTCCACTGATGCCTTCCTCAGAGGTGGTCCATCGGGTTTCAACCAGTTTCATTCGATCAAAAATTTCTAGTGCTTTTTCACCGTGTTCTCCATATTTTTCTTTGATTTCACTGAGTGGTTTCCAATCCGTTTGAATTTCTTTGAAAACTTCTTTTTTTACATCTGTATCAAAAGCTCGCATGAGAGGGATGAGATCGGTAGAGTCGTTGACTACTTTAGTTCGTATCATGTCTTCTGCACCAAACAATTTATATAGAAGAGAATTTTAGCTATTTAAAATTTGTGTCAAAGAATTTTTATATTTATTCTAGAATAAATAATGGATTTCTGATTTTTTCCTCGATGCAACCATTTTTCTTATAAATGAGGATTTATTGGAAGATTGTAGATTGATGTGGTGATTATTGTCAATTGAGCGAACCAGAAATCTGTTCAGGCATGTGTATCTCTTTTTATCAGATAAGATAAGTGATTATTTAGAATAATGATCTTGTTTAAAAAAAAGGTGTTACTATCGTTTTTCAACGAAAGAGATGAGAAGAAAAGGGAAAAGGAGGCAGAGGATAAGTCTCAATAATATGGATTTTTCTCAACTCTTTCAATAGAAAAATATAGTTGTCATAATTTAAATAAATGTCGATAAATTATTCGTTTATTGTCGTATTTATGAGTCTTTTGAAATAATTCCAATATTTTTTTAATGAGTACCTATTATCGATCATTCATGGCCCAAATGATTGATCAAATACTACAAAATGAACTCTTTTGGTTCATCATTTTATCAACATATGCCACCATTTTTACCCTTGCAACCAAAAAAACATATGAGTTCATGAGAAAGAAAGGAATAGAGAAATTCGTGGCCGTCTATTACAACAGAAAACTGATTCATATGTTTGCAGGCGGCGTCGTTGTTCTTATTGTCCCCTTTGTCTTTTCCTCGCCCTGGTATCCTCTGCTTGCCGGTTTAATCTTGACCGTGTTTACTTACATCCCTCATGCAACCGGAAATATCCTCTACTGGTTTCAAACAGATCAGAATCTCAATGATGTGAACTTCTGTTTGATGTGGGCCTTAACCGTATTCATCCTTTGGATTGTTCTTGGAAATCCATGGATTGCGATTATTCCTCCAGTCTTTATGGCATTTGGTGATGGGGTAACCGGTATTGCAAGAAATGCCGTGTTTAAAAAAAGAACAAAACATCCTATTGGTAACGTGTTTATGATTATCGTATGCATCATTTTTGGGTATGTTCTCGCTGATCAAGCAGGAATAGCATGGTGGGGCGTTATTGCAGGAATTGTTGCATCCTTTGTTGAACGATATGAATTTGGACCCATTGATGATAATGTCTTGATTACCGTTAGTGCTGCAATCATCCTCTACATTGGAAGTCAAATTGGTCCTTTAATTTAAAATAGTATACAGTATTAAATCATCCAATAACAAAAAGAAAAAAAGAAAAGAATGGAATAATTAAAACAATATTCCATTAGAACAGGTATTTCTTAGGGGGTAATCACTTTATTGATCACGTGAATGACTCCGTTACTGCATTCAATATCAGCCGTTGTTACCATGGCTTCATCAATGTAAACGGTTTCATTTTCAATAGTGATGGTAATCATTGATCCTTCAACGGTTGTTGCGGTCATGTTGTCACTAAGATCGGTTGAGAGAACAATTCCCGAGAGCACGTGATAGGTTAGGATATTGGTAAGATTAGCGGTATCATTTTCCAACAGATTAGTTAAATACGCATCGTCCAACTCATCAAATGCCGCATCTGTTGGCGCAAACACGGTAAATTGTGCTGATTCATCACCGAGTGTGCTGTCAAGACCTGCGGTAACCACAGCTTTGACCAAAGTATCAAAGTCATTTGCAATAGCAGTTTCAACGATATTATCCTTTGGAATAAGAACGGTATCGATCACATGAATGACTCCATTACTGCATTCAATATCAGCCGTTGTTACCATGGCATCATTGATGTAAACGGTATCATCTTCAATAGTGATATCAATATATTTTCCCTGTACGGTTTCTGTCCGCATTCCATCACTGAGATCGTCGGACATCACGGTACCCGAAACCACATGATACGTTAGGATTTTGGAAAGATTTTCCATATCATTTTCCACAAGATCATTGAGATAAGCTGCATCTAATTCCCCAAATGCTGCATCCGTTGGTGCAAACACCGTGAATGCCGCAGTTTCATTACTTAATGTATCATCCAGACCAGCAGCGACAAGAGCATCTACCAGTGTGTTGAAATCATCATTAGCAATAGCGGTTTCAACGATATTTTTTGGTTCATCTTTTTTTTCTTCTTCCACACAACCACTTATCATTCCAACTATCAATGCAAGACAAATGATTGAGATGAGTATTTTTTTCATGGTCTCTCCTCACACTATATAAAATATTTAGAATATATAGTTGGATATAAGTATTTCTATTTATTCATCCGAAAAAACGGGAAGAAATAGAAAGAAAAATGGTATAAGTAAACATCCATAAAGGATTCTTTCAATTGAATTAAATGCGTAATGGTTCTGGATTAAGCAGATCAGTTATGAACTGAATGAACTGATTAATCATATCCATCAGTGAGGTTATATTGTTAAAGAGGGTCTGAACTAGATTAATCAACCCAGTGATATTTTTATAGATTGCATAAATCTGTAAACCAAGTTGAATTAAAGTTATGATCAAATCTATTAGATCAGTTAAAAACCCACTACTTACTATATTTGATTCAATAAGGGATTTAGATTCTTCGATTTTTTCAATAGTATCCATAATCGGCTGACTTTGTGTGGTAGGCACTGCAGTTGCCGTTGATACCATAAGAAAGATGACGCCAAGAATACCGAGCATTATAATTTTTTTCATTTTATTTGCCTCCACAATAATAATATAATATTACCTATTTAAATATGGCGTAAAAATATAAGATTGGATGGACTTGTCGGGATTTGAACCCGAGGCCTCTTCCATGCCAAGGAAGCGATCTTCCGAGCTGATCTACAAGCCCAATCTGATGATTTGTTTCTTTTTAAGCGGCTGGTGAATTCAATAGGAGCACATAAATATTGCGCTTGAAAAGAATTGAGAATTTTGAATGTCTTAGTGTTTTTTGTATCAATTGGTTAATATTTTATATGATTGTGAGATTATCTATCTATGCGATACCACATCATGGATGGGATGTGGAACTGATGAGTGTTGAATTAAACAAGACTCATTGATGGAGATGGAAAAATGGTAGACCTTTCAGATGTATATTTGTTTTTGTTGATCCTCTCAGGAGTTCTTTCTTCGGTTCTTGCCTATTATGTATGGAAAAAATTTGCTCTGCAAAAAAACATGACCCCGGCGAAATACTTAATCATTATCTTAGCCGGTGTCTGTATCTGGTCGTTTGGATCAGCTCTTGCATTTTGGTTTCCCTCTGATACATTGACCTATTTTTGTGAACAATGGAAATATATTGGCATTGTGTTTATTCCTCCAACATGGGTGTTGTTTGCCTGTTCCTGGACCGGACGTGATGATTGGGTTAATATGAAAAGTGTTATCCTACTTTTTTTGATTCCAATGATTAGTCTTTCCATGATTTTTTCTGATCCAGTTCATCACTTGTTCTGGATCGATATGCAATATATCCCAGTTGATTCTTATGTTAATACCGCAGTGGTTCATGGGCCTGCATGGTGGATGTTTTGGATTTATGCTTACATCATGTTAATCCTGGGGACGACATTTATGCTAAGAAGTGCCCTTACGCTTCAATATTTCTATAAAAAGCAGGCAATTCTCTTATTATTTGGTGCTTTCATTCCATGGATTGCAAATATTGGCTTTTCTCTTGATGTGTTCAAAGGCTTCATTGGCTCTCTTGATTTAACCCCCTTAAGTTTTGTGTTCACCAGTATTATCTATATCTACGGCTTCACTCATTTTAATCTGATTGATATAGTCCCAGTATCAAAAGAGAACGTTTTCAACAATCTGCAAGACCCTGTCATAGTCTTTGATGGCAACAAACGATTGATTGAACTAAATAGAAATGCTGGAAAACAGTTCCGATTGCACGCTGAAAAAAGTATTGGAAAAACGGCATATGATCTTTTTTATGCATATCCAAATATCATTCATGCATTTAATCAGGATAAACCAGAGTGTTCATTTGAGATAACCAGCAATGAACTAGGTGTGTCCCGATTTTTTGATGTTACTCTCTCAAAGATAAATGAGAATAATCAGGTTCCAGGTTACGTTCTTTCCTTTAGAGACATAACTGATCGGAAACAGGCAACTAATGCACTTTTTGAAAGTGAAAAACAGTTCCATGGTATATTTGAAGGAGTCAATGACGCAGTTTTCTTGCATGATATCAATTCAGGGAGAATCAAACGAGTAAATCAAAAAGCTACCGAGATGTATGGATATAGTAAAGAAGAATTAGTGAACATGAGTATCAGTGAGCTCACCGCTTCTGATCAACCATTGGACCTGGAAACGTTCACTAGAGGGATAAAAAACATTCGTCAAGGCTTACAAAAGACGGTACAATGGCATGCAAAAGGAAAAAGCGGAAATACGTTTTGGGTCGAGGTAAACCCCACTATTCTATCCATGGGGGAAACCGAGTTTCTTCTTGTTTCCGTGAGAGATATTGATGATAAGAAAAGAGCGGAGATGAAACTTAAGGAAAGTGAGGAGAAATTTCGCACGTTCACGGAATCAGCTGCTATTGCCATCATGATCTATCAAAATGACACATGGATCTATGCAAATCCATACGCTGAACATCTCACGGGATATTCAAAACAGGAATTACTTCGCATGAATTTCTGGGAATTCATTCATCCTGACTATAGGGATTTGATTATTCAACGGGGAAAAGCCCGGCAACGAGGTGAAAACCCTCCAGCGAAATATCCGCTCAAAATCATAACTAAAAAGGGGCATCATCGATGGATTGATCTATGTGCAGAACCCATTTCATATAGTGGAAAGCGTGCTGTTTTGATCACCGCAGCCGATATCACTGAGCAAAAACAATCAGCGGATACCATTAGTAAACAGCTCACCGCCATTAAATCATCCATGGACGGTGTAGCCATTTTGAATCAAGAAGGAAAATATGTTTATTTAAATGATGCACATGTTTCTGTATATGGCTATGATTCTCAGGATGAACTGTTAGGAAAAACATGGCGCATGCTATACAATGAAAAGGAATTGCAGCGTTTTGATGAGAAGATCATGCCTCAGTTTCAAAAACAAGGGCGATGGAGAGGTGAAGCGGTTGGTAAGAAAAAAGATGGGCAATTATTCAATCAGGAGATAACATTGACCTCACTTGATGATGGCGGGCTTATCTGTGTTGTTCGTGATATTACCCGGCAAAAGATGGTGTTAAAGGAGTTACAGGATGCACATGATATATTGTTCACAGTCAACAAGGACCTGGAACGAAAAGTAGAGAAACGTACAGAGCAAATTGAAAAACTAGTGAAACAAAAGGATGATTTCATCAATCAACTCGGCCATGATTTGAAAACACCATTAACTCCGATGATGGTGCTGCTACCCATGTTGAAAAAGAAGGCTGAGTCTGAAAAAGACCATGAATTATTTGATGTGGTCATCCGCAATGTGTATTTTATGAAGGATTTAGTTAACAAAACCATTGATCTAGCCAAGTTGAATTCAGATAAAATTGATCTTGTTTTTGAACCCATCGATCTTGCTGAGGAAACAGAAAACATGATTTGTAATAATCAGGTGTTCTTTGAGGAAAACAACATTCTGGTGACTAATAACATTCAACAACCCATAGTGGTACAAGCCGATAAACTTCGGTTGGATGAAGTGCTGAATAATTTGATCACCAATGCAGTGAAATACTCCTCCAAAGAAGGAGGCCATATCATTATTGATGCAACGGATGATGAGGAGGAGGTCACGGTAAGTGTAAGTGATAATGGCATTGGGATGACCCGCGATCAGATCGATCATATTTTCGATGAGTTCTACAAAGCTGATGAAAGCAGACATGATCTTGATTCGAGTGGTCTGGGGCTTTCTATTACCAAAAAAATCATTAAGAAACATGGTGGAAAGATCTGGGCGGAAAGCAAGGGTCCGGGAAAGGGTACGACCTTTTTCTTCACCTTAAAAAAGGAAAACAATATAGATCAGCAGCAGAATCAGACGCTACCGCAGTGCTAAGGTCCTTGCTATGTTGGGGTGTTGAACGATGAAGAAAAAACAACTGGAAATAACCTTACAGCAGGTTCCTTCTTTTCAACATCCAAAGGTAAGATGGGAACAATACATCACCCCCGCAACACTTGCTGCGGATATGCTTTTTTTAGCACATGGGTTTGCTGATATTGCAGGCAAAACCGTACTTGATCTTGGCTGTGGAACGGGTATCTTTGCTGTTGGTGCGGCGTTGTTGGGTGCAGAGAAAGTCATTGCTATTGATATTGACCAAACCGCTATTGATCAGGCTCAAGGCTTTGCAGATAAAAATAACGTATCTATTTCATTTCTCGTTCAAGACATCTCGCAGCTATCAATTGATGCAGATACCGTATTGATGAATCCTCCATTTGGAGCGCAGAAGGCAAATAAACATGCTGATCGGGCGTTCTTGGAAAAAGCTATAACTAGTGCATCGGTGGTCTATTCTCTTCATCTTACCCATACTATTCCCTTTGTTCAGAAACTGGTTCATGCTCTAGATGCAGAAATTTCCGTTGAAAAACCGTATTCTTTTCCCATTTCTGCACTGTTTTCATTTCATCAAAAAATTACGGAGAAAAGAATGGTTTCTCTAATTCGTGTGGTGAAAAAATAACCTGGCTATGAGGCAGGAAGACGTTTTGCACACCAGAGAACATTTCGAACGAACACATCATGAGCTTTTGTGTTACCGATGGTAAGCTCCGGATGAGCAACGGAAAGGATAACTCGTCCTCGCCAGTATCGTGTGGCAACGATTGCTTTTTTTCCACGTAATGATTGATCATAGGGATCATCACTTTTCTTGAAAATGGCAATATCATACACCTTTGGCATAAAGAACCGGAAGAGAACGGGGCCATCCACCAAGGGTGCATTTCCTAGCATTACCCGGATGCGATCCCGGTAATGGGGTTCTTGAATGGGTATATCGGCTGGTTCAATCCGTATTGCTCCTCGGGAGATGGGTAGTTTTCCAACGGTTGTAATCATCTCTGTTTTCATAAACCAAAAGGGAAATCGCAATAGTTTGTCAAAGGCACTGGCATCGGTGACTACATTAGCAAGACCCAGCATGGGAGTGAAATCGCGAAAGCCAAGGGCTCTTTTCAACGGGATCTTATATGATTTCGGTAAGTTTATTACCCCCAAAGATCCAAATGTTGAATCTCCGCAGATTCCGTAGAATCCTCCGCCGCTTCGCACGAATCGTTTGATCTCCATTCGGTATTCCCGTGGACTGTTCCAACCTCCAAAACCTCCTGGTCCGATGACCACATCGACATCCATTTTTCGTAGTTTTCCTTGTTGCACGTCTCCTCCTTTCCATCGATCCCAGAATTCATAGATTTCGAAGTCAACATCATAGGTGTCCTCTGCTTTTCGGAGTATTCGTTTATAAATCATCATATTGATCCGGGCAGGAAGATCAAGAAGGTCCCATCGTTGCCAAATAAAAGCGATTTTGATGGTTTTCTTCCTTTTGAAGAGACCTGCTTCAGTGTGTGGAAAGAAAATCGGAGAAAGAAAGAGTATAAGAAAAATGATGGCTATTATTTTAATGCTAATGATTTTTTTCATGATATGGGACCCTCGATGAGCAGAGTGAGTTCGCCCTCCCTTACTATATATGATGCTTATTTTTAATATTATTTATGGTATAAAATAGATTATATGTTAGCGCTGTCAGGTTGAAAATCGATGAAATCAGGTATTAAATATATTTTTTTCGTCCCGATTCATTTAAGTAAAAAATGAAAAAGAGTGAAAGGGATAGAAAATCTTTCATAAAGATAAAGCAGAAAATAATGCAGAGTAGTTCTGTATGCTTTGTTCTGTTGAGAGAGATCAAAATCTGCTTCGATGGATCCTTGGGAAAAAGCGTAACTGGTATGTTTCTGTTGTGTATCCGCTGATTGTGCAGTGATGGTGCAGCGGTGAATCCACCAGGGAAATGATGAATTCTGTGTAGGTATGCTGAGCATATACTCTGTAGTGGTGTTGACGGTGTTTCCATTACAGGAGATGGTTACTTGATTGGTTACTCCATTGACGGTTCCTTTTATGGTGATGGGTGCTTTCCAGGGCTCACTGGAAAGAAAATCAGAGAAGATTTGTATTTCTTCTTGAAAATCAGTTAGCGCGGTAATGAGTTCTTGTTCATCATCGGTTAGATCGTTTACTAGGTTTTTGGTAAGAGTGGCCAATCGGGTTACAGATTTGACGAAATCTAAAAGATTCATCAGTTCTGGATTTGTTTTGAAATCCTGCCAGGTCTGTTTCATGGCGGTAATGGATTGGTACCAACCGGTGATTAGATTTGTTTTTGCTCGGAAAACGGTAATGATGTGGTTTCCCTGGTTGACCAGAATTACCAGATGATCTGTGGTATGGTAAATCCATCCTAATCGCTGCATGATCCATTGCCAAGATTCTGTTTGTAGCAAGCTTTCCTCACGTATTGATTGATCATTTGATCGGAGGTAGATGAGAATGGTTTCAACGGTATCCAGATGAAGAGTATTGCCGGGTTCCTGGATATCGGCAAGAAGATCAGTTAGTAAAGTATCGTCAGGTATGGTTTTTTCCTGGTTGATAAGATGTTGTAATTGTTGTTGGTCTGTTGTGCTTACCGGTATAGTGATGGCAGCAGAACAGGGACTCAAGAGAAAAATAAAGGTAAATAGACATGCAATGAGTGTTCTTTTCATGAAATTGCCCCCTAATTTGTGCCTTTTACATAATGGAATGTAGGTTATCAAACTTAAGGTTTTTTATTATCATACATAATAAAAAAATTTTGAGAGAGAAATATCAAATAACGTTTTCATAGAGCCTGTCCGAGAATTAACGCAGATATTTTAGCATTATTTCATGGATAATA
>CAZQMI010000062.1:0-13897 GCA_964594475.1 uncultured Thermoplasmatales archaeon | reverse complement strand
TTCATTGATTATTCGATGAGTGTGATCATGAGTAGAGCGCTTCCAGATGTTCGTGATGGGTTGAAACCCGTACATCGCCGGGTGCTCTATGCTATGAATGATATGGGTCTTACCTATAATAAATCATATAAGAAATCTGCTCGTGTGGTAGGAGAAACACTGGGTAAGTACCATCCTCATGGTGATCAATCCGTGTATGATACCATGGTACGGATGGCGCAGGATTTTTCGTTGCGTTATCAACTTGTTGATGGGCAGGGTAATTTCGGTTCCATTGATGGTGATTCAGCTGCGGCCATGCGATATACAGAGGCACGGATGGCTAAGATTTCCCAACTAATGCTTGAGGATATCAAAAAGGATACCGTTGATTGGGCGGATAATTTTGATGGATCACTGAAGGAACCCATGGTTCTTCCGGCCAAATTACCAAATTTACTGATTAATGGGTCTTCTGGTATCGCGGTGGGAATGGCAACCAATATGCCCCCCCATAATCTTTCAGAAATCATTGATGGGTTGATCCGTATTATCGATAATCCCTATTGTTCAATACCTGATCTCATGGAAGTTATCACTGGTCCTGATTTTCCTACTGGCGGTATCATCTATGGAAAAGGAGGTATTTTACAGGCGTATTCAACGGGTAAGGGTTTAATCAAGTTACGAGCTAGAACTCATTTTGAAGATGAAAAGAAGAAAAAAATCATTGTAACCGAAATTCCTTATCAGGTGAATAAATCAAAGCTGTTGCAGCATATTGCTGATCTGGTAAAACAAAAAAGGATTGAGGGAATTTCGGATCTTCGTGATGAAAGTGATCGGAATGGCATGCGGATTGTCATTGAGTTAAAACGCGATGCCATCGAGGATGTGGTGTTGAATCAATTGTTCACTCATACTCAGATGCAGATAACCTTTGGGATCAATAATTTGGCGTTGGTCAATGGGGAACCGAAGTTTCTTGGATTAAAGCAACTTTTACAGCACTATGTTGATTATCGAGTGGAAGTAATCACTCGCAGGACGACCTATGAGTTGAACAAGGCAAAGGACCGGATGCATATCCTTGAAGGGTTGATGATTGCACTTGATCATATTGATGAAGTAATCGCGCTTATTCGTAAAAGTAAGGATGCAGCAGAGGCACAACAGGGGTTGATGACCGAGTTTGAGTTATCTGAGCGTCAGGCCAAGGCAATTCTTGATATGCGTCTTCAGAAATTAACTGGTCTTGAAATCGAATCGGTGAAATCAGAATTTGAAGATGTTAAACAGCTGATTAAGGAATTGGAACTCTTACTGAGTGATAAACAGCATATTCTCGATGAAATCAAACGAGAGCTTTTGGAGATGAAGGATGAATTCGGTGATGAACGTCGTTCTGAGATCGTTGAAGGGGAGATCACTGTGGAAACTGAGGATCTTATCCCAGTGCAGGACGTCATTGTGACCATTACCGATAGTGGATATATCAAACGGATCTCTTGTGATACGTACCGTGTGCAACGTCGTGGTGGAAAAGGTTTGGTTGGAATGAAGACCAAGGAGGAGGATATTGTTGTTGATTCCTTTATGACCTCCACCCATGATTATATCATGTTTTTCACTAATCATGGAAAGGCGTTTTGGTTGAAAGGCTATAAGATTCCTGAAGGTGGAAGACATTCTAAGGGTAAAGCAATCGTGAATCTTTTACCACGGTTGGATGAGGATGAGTATGTGCAGACAGCGATTCCCATTCCTGAATTTGATGATGAGCATTTCCTGGTGTTTGCCACCAAGAACGGGTTGATTAAAAAGACGGTGCTTTCTGCCTATCAACACGTCCGAGTGAATGGAATCCGTGCACTAAAGATTGAAGAAGGTGATGAGCTCATTGGCACCCGGCTATCTGATGGTAGTCAGACCATTATGCTGGCAACTGCTCAGGGGCAGGCCTGTCGGTTTGATGAAACCGAAGTGCGTCCTATGGGCCGGGTGACTCGAGGGGTCATTGGTGTTCGCTTGAATAAGGGCGATCAGGCGGTTTCCATGGCCATCGTTGGTGAGGAGGGTGATCTGTTGACCATCACAGAGAATGGATTTGGAAAACGAACCCCAATTGCTGAGTATCGAAAGACCCATCGTGGTAGCAAAGGAGTACGAACGATTATTACTAATGAGCGGAATGGACAGGTGATCTTTGTCCGTGAGCTCACTGATGAGGATGAAATCATGCTTACCAGTCGTGAGGGCATGGTAGTCCGTATCCCAGTAAAAGATATTCGTTTGCAGGGTCGTAATACCATGGGTGTCCGGGTGATGCGGTTGAATGAGGGTGATAACGTGGTTTCAGTAGCAAAGGTGGTTTCAAATGATGAAGAAGAGGAAGAATCATGTCCATCGCCCGATGAAATATCATCAGTTGAAGAAAATATCGATTCAGCAGCGGAAAATGAAAGAAACGATTGAGTTGTTTGCGTTGATTATGATCTACAGAAAGAAGAAAGATTACCCTTCGTTTACTGGTTCATAGGGGTTGAACGCCGGATCTCCCAGCAAGTTGATCTGATAGACGGTACAATACTTTTCAACCGGGTAGATGTCCTTTCCACTTGATGCTGTCGAGATAATACCATCTACTAATTCATTTGGTATATTTGATGGAAGGTTTAGTGGTGGGGACCAGCGAAATGCGATATCAAATTGGCCTGGTAAAAACTTGTTTTTCGCATTGCGCAGTGCAGTACCGATATCAAGATCATGATCAAACATATCTAAGATGAGGTCCTCAAAGATATACTGATTGAAATAGACCGGTGGATAGATGCCTTGTTTCGCTTCTTGTTTTGCTTTTAAATAACCTCTTATTCCTAATCCTACGCCTCCTTGAAAATCTGGTCTGGGTTCAAGGGCCCCATAAAACGCAGAAAGCGTGGTCGGTGAAATATAGGCATTGACTCCTGCATGAAGATAGGCGTTTGCTAGAGCATTTTCTGGTAAAAATCCATCGATTTTTCCCGATCCGCATCCTTCGACAAGCATGATGGATGGTCCCATATCCATTGCAGCAACCTCACTTACCGTGTATGAGCCAATATTGTCCATCGGTGTACCATATTTTCCATCCTGTAAATAGCGAGAGAGGAATTCATAGAGGAAGGGGATTCCTATTGAGCTCATGAGAATGTCACCATGTGTTTTTTCGAACCATATGGCATGGGAGTCACTGATGATTAGATTGCTGTTTTGTTCTAGTTCTCCACCGATTACAAGATCTGAACTATCACTGAAAAGAACTGTGAACCACCAACTAAGGTTTTTGATGTCTTCAATGTTCCCATATCCTTGACGGATTTTTGCGGACCAAAACGGAAATAGAAGACGATTGAGCAAGCCGTCTTTTTTGATTTCTCTGAGTGCCTCCGTACTAAATCCTTCACGTTGAGCCTGTGCTCGTGCTGCGCTTTTTGCCACAAAGCCGCCCTGTTCGAAATTTTCAGAGATTCGTTCCATCATAAACAGTTTTTCACCAGTTGGAAATTTCATGGGTTCCGTTTTTCCCATCATGTTCTGAATCATATTAAAGAAAGGAAGTCGCTGTACTTCTGTTCCAGCTCCAGTGAGAACACATGCAGTTTTCCGCCATTCATGTAAATCTTCAATGATGGCATCGTAAAACAATGTTCTAACGATGAGTGCACTGGCATCTTGCACATCCCATCCTGTGATTCGTCCAACGATGTTTTCTTGTTCTGGAAACTCGGAATACAAGTCGTTTTCAAGATGGTCCTTGTTATATGGGAGAAGAGAGTATGTTTCGGGGTCGATGTTTCCATAGATGAAATCACTTGGACAGTTCGTTCCATAGATTCCTGATACTGGATGATTAAAAGGATCGTTGTGAGGACTACGGTAGTAATAGTGAGGAATCATAATAGTATCGCCAAGAAGACATAAATAAACTGGTGATTGACGGCAGATTTGATGAAGATATTTGTTTGAAACAGTGAGATTGACATCCTTGATCTGAGCCAATAGTTTATTGAGTGGAACATGGATCTTTTCATAAACGTGTTTATTGATGAGGGGGATGAGATCTGGATTGAATAACACCTGAGTATTTCCAGTTATTTGTTCCGCTTTATAGGTCATGTTCTCAGTAAGCGCAAAGGCAAATTCAGGTTTTGAAAAAATAATTCCCTTATGTGATGCAGTAAGATAGGGAGCAAGTGAGGAAAACTGTTTCATCATTGGATAATAGGGGTGCTCGATTTCTTCAACAGTTACCGATAATTCAAATTCTGCTTGATCCAATGTGAGATATTCTGAGACAAGGGTTATATCGAATTCTTCTCCACCCATGTCGTGCAAGACCGTTTCGAAATAAAGACGCTGTTGAACGATATCTCCATTGATATCTCGTTCTGCGGGATAAGCATAACTACGTAGATATTTGATGAAACTTCCTTGAATGATGATATTGTCTCCAAATTTTTCTATGTATTTTGGATCCTCAAGATTTTTTAGCTCTAATTTCACTAATGCATATTCATAATCCTCGGGAATGGTAAATGAAAAGGATGCCTTTTGGCCAAGAATTTGTGTTTTAATGGCTTGTGTGAGATGAGATGGAAGCAGATTTCCGGATTGTAAAATTCCTTTTTCGGAGAGAACGATTTCAGAATCAAGAACACGCGGCGACCATGCATCCAGTGGATTAGTTATCGTTATGTAATCAACACTTCCAAACATGGTGTTTACAACTTCAATTTGTGCGTTGATGATTTCGTCAATGGTTTCAAATCGTAGAGTGGATCCATACCCGGTCAAGTTCGATCCACAAACCAAGCTCTGTGAAACTCCCAGCGTATTAAAAAGGGAAAGCAGTTCGCCATCCAGTTTATCCGTAACAAATATGGGCATACCAAGATAAGACGCAATTGGTGCAGCAGCGACTCCCAAATAATAACCATGCTGGTTTGGTTCAATAAGGAGAACGGTGTCGCTTTTTTTCCAAAACGTTTTTGCAAGAAACATTGCGTTTTCTTTCACGGAATTGGTGTTTTCTAGCACCATTTCATGGTTGCGATAGTCTTTGAGATGGTTAAACCGTAAATCATGTATTGCATTTGAGGGAGTGGTGAAATTTTCAACATAGAGGGGCACTGATGTTTTTGTTCCATTTGCAGTATAATGAATTGCTACAGGTGTAGCAATCAATGCAGTAAAAGGGTTATCATCAGATACTGTTATTGCACTGGGAAGTTGATGTAATTGGCCACCGTGAAGATCAAATTCCTTGATATTTTCATAGGTATCAGCAGAATCATCAGGTACACCAATATAAATACCAATTGATGCGGAAATGAGAATAAGAACACCAATGATAACAATAATTTTGTCATTTTTTTCCATTATAGTCTTTTCCCCCAATTGTTTTTAATAACCGATTAGAATGTCATATTTGAATAAGTCTATATAATATTTTTGTTAATATAAAAATTAGTTTTAAAACATTCACACGGTGATAGCATATTGATCTTTAATGACTATGATACATATATTTCTGTTCCATAAATTTAATAACAATAGCGCTATTACCCTCGTTTGGAGATTAATTTTATGGCCGAAGAAGAGATGTCTCAACAATTACAAGATCAGATTGCTCGATTTCAGCAAATGCAATCACAACTGCAAATGATTCAACAGCAACGTCAACAAATTGAGAATCGATTGAAAGAAGTTGAAGAAGCATTGGAGGAGTTGGAGAAGGCAACTGAAAAAACCCAGATTTATAAGAGTGTAGGATCTGTTCTTATAAAGGCAAAGGGGAAAGCGGAAGTCATCAAAGATTTGAAATCATCAAAAGAATCATTAGATCTTCGGAAAAGCACCTTAACTAAACAGGAAGGAAGAACTAGAGAAAAGCTTTCTGAATTGCAAAGCAAAGTGCAGAATGCAATGCAGGTTGCGAAATCTAGTAATGCATAAGCTATTGGTTTGTTATATGGGAAAAACGCGTTTTTTTTCTACGAAACATGATTTCAGTACAGGATTCATCGCTAAGATTTGCATTATTCTTGGCGTGTTCTTATTTATTATTTTTGGGATATCGAGTTTGCTTTCCGAAAGATCATTTGGTGCAGAATCAATAATAGCAGGTATGATATCTATAGGCGGAAATGAATTAATTCCCGCGTTTGGCATTATTTTTCTTGGTGTTGGAGTTATTGTTTGGTTTCTTCATAGACAATTTTTAAAACTTGCCCAAATAGCTGATGAAATCGAACAAATAAATGGGGAAGAATAAAGGAAAACAATACTGAGAAATGTGTTTAGGTTCCAAATCGACGTTTTCGTTGTTGATAAGTTTCGACTGCTTTGAGGAAATCTTTTTTTTGGAATGCTGGCCAAAATACATCGGAGAAATATAATTCTGAATAAGCGACTTGCCAGAGGAGAAAGTTTGAGAGTCGTTCTTCTCCGGAGGTTCTGAGGATGAGATCGGGATCGGGGACTCCGTTTGTATAGAGATACGATGATACCTTTTTTTCATCGATATCATCCGGGTTTAACTTATTGTTTTTTACATCTTCTGCGATATGATGTATCGCTTCGATGATTTCTTCTCTTCCCCCATAGGCGAGTGCGATGCTGAGGGTGTGTTTGTTATAATCTTTTGTTTCTTCCATGAGTTGTTTTGCCTTGTGTTGCACATCTTCGGGGAGAGTTTCAAGATTACCGATGACCTTGATTTTTACTTGATTTTTATGGATTCTTGAATCGGTGACCGCCTTTGCCAGTTCTTTTCGACAAAGATTCATTAAACGTTCTACTTCTTCGGGTGTTCGATTGAAGTTCTGAGTGGAAAATGCATAAAGGGTGAGGTTGGATATACCTAGTTCCATACACCAGTCCAATATTTCCTTTATTTTATCCCGTCCGAAATAATGTCCTGCATCTGGTTGTATGCCAATGTTTTTTGCAAATCGTCTGTTTCCATCCATGATTACAGCGATATGGTGAGGAAGGGGTTGTTTTTTGATTTGTTCAATTCGTTTTATGTTTTGAAATTCATTGATTTTTTCCTTGAAAAACGAATAGGGTTTTGATCGATAGATCATCGCGGCAATATTATGGGCTACATCACTATATACGGCGTATTCCTCTATTTTATGTAGTTGTTTTCGTGCCAGTCTTTTAAGCATTGATGAATCAGATGGTATGCAGGTATTCCCCCTGATTTTTTTCTTAGATAGAATTCAAAGTTTAAATACATTAAGATGAGAATTGTTTCGTATTATTGTGTAAAAAAATACGTAAACATGTTTTATTGAGTGGTTTGAATAAGATAAAAAAGAAAAGAAATCAACTCCAAAGTTTTTATATAAGAAAAGACTATTCCTGCCCCTCATAAAAATAAAGGTGATATACTGGGAAATATACGGCCAACGTTTATCAAGACGATTGCACGGGATCTCATTGAGAAGTATCCAGATCAATTTATCGCTGATGATTTTCAGCATAACAAGAAAAAAGTGGAAGAAGTAACCACTGTCGGCAGTAATCTGCTGAGAAATCGTATTGCTGGGTACATCACAAGAAAGCTCGCAGCCACAAAACAGATCAATACTGAACCAATTTCTGAGTAATTACCCATCTTTTATCTCAGAGAGGGCTGATATGCAAGCGGGTGAATCCATAGAAGCAATAAGAAATGCTGTGGAACAACTACGCCAGGGACAATTTGTTCTTATTCATGATGCAGATGACCGGGAGGATGAAACTGATTTTGTCATTGCTGCTGAGTTTGTCACTGCAGACCATATCAGATTTATGAGAAAAAACGGAGGTGGATTGATTTTTCTCATGGTTTCCCATGACATTGGAAAACATATCCGGCTTCCATTTTTATCAGATATATTTAGTGATATTCAACAAAAATACCCTGTATTGAAAGCAGTAATCGCAAATGATATCCCCTATGATACTAAATCCTCTTTTTCAATTTATATTAATCATAGAAAGACATTTACTGGCATTACCGATGAGGATCGAAGTTTAACGATTTCCGAATTCGCTCGGTTGGTAAAAACATTCTCTGAGAAATCAACGGATGAAGCATTGCAATTATTTGGTCGCAATTTTCGATCTCCGGGTCATGTGCCAATTTGTCTAGCCAGCAAGAAACCATTGACCAATCGTTTTGGTCATACTGAACTCTCCACGGCATTGTTAACCATGGCCGGTCTTACCGCTGTTGCCAGTGGTTGTGAAATCATGGGGGACCAAGGTACCGCGTTGTCTAAACAAAAAGCAAAAGAACTTGCGGATTCCTATGGGTTTGCCTTTGTTGAAGGAAAGGAAATCGTTAAGAGTTGGAAGCAATGGTCAAAGTGATGGCCTCCGGGACATTTGATTTACTTCATATGGGACATATCTATTATTTAAAAGAAGCGAAAAAACTTGGTGATGAACTGGTAGTGGTCGTGGCTTGTGATGCTACCGTTCGGAAGCTGAAGCATGAACCAGTGACCCCTGAAAGAATGCGATTGAATCTCATTAGGGAATTACAGATGGTTGATGAAGCTGTTTTGGGAAAAGAAGACGATCGTTATGAGATTGTAAAACAGATCAATCCAGATATTATTGCCCTTGGATATGACCAAATTCATGATCAAAAGGAACTGCAAAATGAACTACGAAAAAGAAACATCACTGCGCAGGTTGTACGGTTAAAGAAATGTGCTGAAATGGATGATTTGAATGGTACCAGAAAAATCATTGCCAAAATCATCAGTGCCTATGAATTTCAGAAAAAAATGGATACCATTGAGAAAACATGAAAATCATTGGAATAGCAGATACCACATTTGCCAGAGTTGATATGGCACGAGCCGCTATTGATCAATTACAAGAGCTCAGCCCCCATATCAGCATTAAAAGATACACGGTTCCAGGTATCAAGGATTTACCAGTTGCCTGTAAAAAATTGTTTACTGTACAACAATGCGATCTGGTGATGGCACTGGGGATGCCAGGCGCTCAACCAATTGATAAACAATGTGCTCATGAGGCAAGTACAGGTTTAATCCAGGTTCAACTTGAATGCTGCAAACATATCATTGAAGTCTTTGTTCATGAGGATGAAGCAAAGAACGGCAAAGAACTCTCCTGGCTTGCCCTACAGCGGAGTAAAGAACATGCCATCAACGTAATTGATTTATTGTTTCATCCTGATAGATTATTAAAAAAAGCTGGAAAGGGTCTGCGTGAAGGATTCCCAGATGCCGGACCAGTAAAATATTGAAGAGGAAGATAAGATGCCGAAAGGAAAAAAAATAACTATTGGAGCAGTAGTATCTGAGTTTCATTACGATATCACTATGATGATGCTTGAACGCGCAAAGGAACATGCACAGTTTCTCGGTGCTGACATTAATCAAATCGTTAAGGTTCCAGGGGTGTTTGATATGGGTCTTGCCATTAAAAAACTCCTTGAACGAAAAGATATTGATGGCGTGGTTGCTCTCGGCGCTGTTATTGAGGGTGAAACAGAGCATGATGATCTGGTGATTAGTCATGCGGCACGTAAAATCGCTGATCTTGCTCTTGAGTTTGATAAGCCAGTTGGTCTGGGCATTTCAGGTCCAGGAATGACCCGGTTGCAAGCACAATCTCGTATTGAACGAGCAAAAGCAGCAGTTGAAACCGTTATTAAACTACATCGACGGCTTCGACTGTAATCCTTTTTTTTATTCTTCTTTTCTTTCTTGATACATTTTAAAGATCGAGGGAAGATGAATAGTATATGATCCATCTTTTTGAATGATGATTGGTTCGTTTTCAAGTAATGCTTTGACATCAATAGTGTATCGTCCGGGTGGTTCAATGTCTATGGTTTCAGGTTTTTTTGAAGAATGTGTTTCCCGGGAGAGTGCGTCTAGTCGTTTTTGTCGGTAGGTATCACTGACAATATCATGGGCCCTAGGTGGTGTTTTGGTTGTTTTTTCCTTTTGTTTCTGTTTCTTTTTCTGTTCAGGGAGATGATGGGCAAGAGCTTTACGTACATCCTTTGGTTTCATGGTGATCCAGTTTCCGGTCTGATCCATGATATCAGGATTTTTTCCTAAAAAATCCACGAGTTGTTCGTTTATATCCTTTCCCACTTCTTTTTTAATTTGTTCTCGTTGTTGATCATTAAGTTCATCTTTGGTATAAAAAAATCGATTTCCTCCACATTGTGGACATCCTTTTAGTAGTTGAGATGAGCCATCTTCAAATAACGTTCCACATTTCAGACACTGATGAGGCATACCGTTACGATCCCTTACCCGGTATGATTTTTGTTTCAATCATGTTATTGTCTTTTTTCACCGTTTGAAGTAAATGAGCTGGGCCAATGACCGTCATCCGTGGTTTTTGAAGCATGCCGAAGAGTTTTTGGATGAAGGTTGGTTTATCCTCTCCATATCCTTCCATTTCTATACCGATAAAGGTATCTTGTTCTATTTCTTTCATGGTTCGTTCAATAAGCTCAGTTTGTTCAAAGGAGGTGAGCCCATGTTCAAGGACTAGTACTTTTCCATGTTTTATTTCATCAAGAATGAATTTTAATTTTTCCTTTGATGTTAATTGTTCTAATTTCTGACGGGAAACAAGGTTAACAGCAATACTTTTGTTTTTCTCTTTCTTTTTTGCCATGAATATTACCTCCGCCTCCCTTTCTTCTTTTTTCTGAATTGTGATACCATCCGACTGTAGAGATCATCAGCATTATATCCCGTGAGTGCACTGATAGGAATAACTGGGTGTTGAGGAAATGCTGCTTTTAAGGTTGCAGGGCTGGAGTCGTCGGCATCGATTTTGTTTGCAGCGATAAGGACAGGGAGGTTCCGTGCCTCTAGATTTCCCAGGATGGTAACATTGACCTGGGTAAATGGATCTTTTGTGGAATCCATGACTAAAAGAACGCCATCAACATCTTCGAGCCATCTGATGGATTCGATGACTCCTTCGGTTGCTTCCTTTGCTCTATTTTTTGCTTCAGTTTTATCTAGTCCATAGGTGTTCATGAAATCCTTATAATCCACTTTTGTTGAAATCCCTGGAGTGTCAACGATATCCATGTACAGTGATGATCCTCCATTTTCGATTTTCACATTTTTTTTCCATTTGGCTATCCGTGTTTCATGAGGAATCTCGGAAACACTTCCCATAATCTCTCCAGTCCAATCTTTGAGGATTCGATTTGCAAGCGTTGTTTTTCCTACGTTAGGCGGACCATAAATCCCTATTTTAGCATGCTTTTTTCCAAAAATTCTACGAAGTATTGAAGATAAACTATTTTTCCCGAATAAACCCATCCACATATTCCTCCTATTTGAAGGATTGAATCAAGAGAAAGTATGGGGGTTGTACTTTATTAGTTTAGCGGTGAATAGGAAAAAAAATCATTTCTTTGCTTATTAAACATCTTCTTTCTCGTAGGAATTTAATTATTTTTTAATATAATTTTCAATAACAAGTAAGGTTCTGGGTGAGGATCAGAATGAAAAAAACCAAATTTAACAAAAATTTAAAGATAGAGTCCACCTGTGGAACGGTGATCAAAATGAAGCCGTTTAATTCAGATGTAGGAGAAGTCGTAGTTATCTTTATCTTATAGTCATTGAGATTTTGGTTATTAAACGGTAGCACTCTAACATATAACAATACTTAAATAGCAACACGATTATTCTCTTCATGCAAAAATCATATACTGGGAGGTTATGACGATGAGTGAGGAAAATAAAGAACCCGGACAAACCGGTGAAATCGGCTCCCTTGAAGAAAAGCTTCGCCAAGCAGTTGATGAGATTGATCATATTAAACATTCTTTTAATGAAGGGACACAAAATCTCTCACGAATTAAAAGTATGCTTGATGTTGGTGCAATAAAAGAGATTTCATCAACCATCGAAAAATATGAAGGACAATTGTCTGAAATCGAACGGCAACGACAAGAAGCATTTCAAGGAGCGAAGAAATACAGTGAAGAGCTCGAAAAGGAAAAAGAACGTCTTATCAAGCTTTGGGATGCATACAAAAAACAGGAAGAGGAACTATCAAGAGCTGAAGGAAAACTTCAGGAATTTGAAAACCGTGCAAAACAGGCCGAGCAAGAAAAACAACGGTTGGAATCAGATTACACAGAACGGATTAACACATTAACATTGAAAATTGAGCAAAACCAGGAACAAATGAAAAAACTTGAAAATTATGAACAGCGAATCAATGAGTTCAGCTCAATTCAAAACCGCTTGGAAGATGAAAATCGAACCTTGAAAAATGAAGTTCAATCACAAAAACAACTCACACAAGAACTAAAACAGCAGGTTGCCAAGGCAAAGGAATATGAAAAATATGCTGAATATAAGGATCGATACCAAGAAATCAATCAACAGTATGAAAAGGAAAAAGAACGGTTGACCAAGTTGTATCATTTGTATGAGGAAACAGAAAACGAATGCAACCGCTTGAAACAACAGAATCAACAATGGCAGACCTGGTTTGATTCAAACAAACAGATCTTTGATAAATTGTTTTCAAATAAGCCACCTGCTCCTTCTCAAGGCACAACAGAAAAACAGCAGGCTCAACCAACACAACAATCAACTCAAACACAGTCATCGGATTCCTCTGGAATCGATGATGATGAGAACAGGAAACGAGGTTTTTTTAAGAAATAAAACCTTTTTTTTCTTCTTTTTTTATTTCATTTTGTTTTTTTTTAGTTTTTTTCGTTGATATTTCATCATCGCTATATCTGCAGCAAGGGTAACCACATCAAGGGTCGGTGCAATCGGTGGAGCATAGGCAGTCTCAAGCGTGCGAAACCGTGAGATATCAAGGTTCCCAAGCATTGCTGTTGCATAGGTATTGATTCGTTGTGCTGCGTTTTCTCCGACTGCTTGTGCGGAGACAATGTTACCCGTTGATGAATCAATGGTGTTTTTAACAGTGATTGGTTTTCCCCCTGGAAAGTATTCGGGGAGACTTGATCCATTGTATTTTCCTGAGATGACGTCTCTATCTGATAACAGGTGTGAACAGGGGCCAACAGATGCGATTTGAATATCAAAAAATTCTGAGGTAGAGGTCATTAATGCACCTTTTGGTAAAGTATAGTTTCCTCCTGCAGCATTTACTCCAGCAGCGATTCCTTGCCGAACTGCGATGCTTCCAAGTCCCACTTGCATAGGTTTTTCTGTTACATAATCTATATATTCTGTGCAATCTCCGACTGCATAGATGTGTTGTTGTGATGTTTCCGCTTTGTGGTTTACTTTAATGCCCTTGGTTTCACCGATGTCACATCCTGCTTGCTTTGCTAGATCAATAACGGGTATTGTACCTGTTGCGATAATGAGAAGATCAGTTGGTATTTCTTGGATGTTTTTTGTCTTCCGGTCTTGGATGATGACCATTGAAACGATGTTATTTTTTGTTTTGATTTCTGTAGCCAAATGATTGGTAAAAAGAGTCAAGTTATCATGTAATTGTTTTGTAACCAGTGTGGTCATATCCTCATCTAAATTGTTTGCAAGTATGTGGGGTAGTGCTTCAATGACTGTGACTTCCATCTTTTTTTTCTGTAGGCAATCAGCCATTTCCAGACCAATCAGTCCTGCACCGATAATGGTTGCCTTTCTTTTTTCTTTTGCGTTTTCAGCAATCTGTTCAGCATCCTGAATGGTCCGAAGAGTAAAAACTCCTTTTACGAGTTTTTCGTTTTTTGTAATCTGTTTAATTGGTGGAATTGTCGGTTTTGCACCGGTTGCAATAATCAGTGTTGAATAGGTTTTTTGTGTAGTGCTATGTTCATTTTTTACAGTTATTTGTTTTTTTTTGGAATCAATGTTGGTAACAG
>CAZQMI010000061.1:0-14082 GCA_964594475.1 uncultured Thermoplasmatales archaeon | reverse complement strand
TTCATCTGATGAAACAATTTTCCTGACAATGTCGCTTTCAGTGACAATGCCAATAGGGTGTTCCTTGCTGATAATACAATTTCCAATCTTGTGTTTCTTCATTAAGCGTGCGACTTCTTGAACCGTTGTTTCTGGGTTAACCGTGATTGGATTTGCTTTCATTGCTTCTCTGACAATAACCTTTCCTTTACTCATTTCAGTATACACCAGCTAGAAACTACGTATTTGTCTGACAATTTATCGACACCATTAAAACCTTTCGATTGTATGATGAAGTGTTGGTTGGGTATGAACGGCAGTCAATATGAACGTGAGTTTCGCGGTATTTTAGAAGCGGAAAAACGAGTACTTGATAAGGTGATAAAATCGTGTTCTGTGCTGGAGAGAGAAGGATATTTAAGTATTCATAAGAAACCATTTGCTGTTATCCGAGCAGCAGGATCTCTTGGAATTGATTTAGTTGCGGTGAGAGGTGACATCTCATTTTTAATTGAAATCAAGACCAGTGCAACACCAACACTTCACTTCAGCACCATGGCTGGAAAACTACAGCAACAAGCGATGGATATGACACAAATATGTGAAAAAACTCATACCTTGCCTATCTATGCCTTTCGATTAAAAAAATACCGGGGTGATGCCTGGCGTGTGTTTTCCCTTCCAATACAGTCATTAAGTGGAAGATTGAAAATTATGCATAGAAGATTACCCCTTCTTGAAGAAAGTAAACAAAAAAATTTTATTATGCGTTGGGAGGATGGCATGCCTCTTTCAAAGTTTATCTCCTATCTGACCCGATAAATGTGGCGGGTTGGAGAAATGTAAGTTGGATGAAAACAATGTTTCGAAATGTTTTAGAATAACGGATTGATACTTACCCTTGGTACTATGAAAAAATTATTAGTTGCTTATGATGGATCAGATGCCTCGAAACGCGCAATGGAAGTTGCGATTCAATGTTCACAACCAGATGATGAATTAACACTTCTCACGGTAATTCCTGCGGAGCTTACTGAATCATCGTTTACCAAAATGCTTCTTCCAACTATCGATATGAGCTCCATGGTTCAATCAGGGAGTTTTAAGGAAAAAGCGATGAAATCACTATCCGAAGTTAAACAAGAAATAGAAGAAAAAATAGGGCGGGTTCATACGGCTGTAGAATCTGGTGATCCAGCGGATGAAATCCTGCTTTCTGCAAAAAAGGAAAACGCTGATGTAATAGTCCTTGGCTATAAGGGGTATGGAAAGGAAGGGCGGTTTTTACTTGGAAGTGTCACAGATAAAGTGGTTCGTTATGCTGGTGTTTCGGTCTTGGTTGTTCGATAAAAAGACAGTATTGTCTCTTTGTGATGGTTATGCATCCTGCTGATGAGATCCGGGGTGATAAAAGTAAGCTTCTTTTACACAAGAAAATCGTGTTAGCAGTTACTGGTAGTATTGCAGCAGTGGAAACCATCAAGCTCGCTCGTGAACTCATCCGTCATGGTGCACAGGTCATCCCTGTGATGACCAAAGCGGCAACAGCAATCATTCACCCGGATGCTTTATGGTTTGCAACAGGGTTGAAACCGATTATTTCACTCACTGGGGAAACAGATCATGTGAAATGGTGTGGCATAGGGGAAAATTCTGTTGATTTAGTCTTGATTTCACCCTGTACGGCAAATACACTTTCTAAAATTGCGGTGGGCATTGATGATACACCAGTCACCACTTTTGCAACCACGGCCATTGGATCAAAGATTCCAGTGATGATTGTTCCCGCCATGCATCTGTCTATGTATGATCATCAGATTGTTCAAGAAAATCTTGAGAAATTACGAAAACTGGGAATTGATATCCTTGATCCTCTTGTTGATAAGACGAAGGCAAAGATGCCCTCTTTTGATCAAATAGTAATGTGCATACTTCGAACATGTGGTTCTCATCAATTGAAAGGAAAAAAGGTTTTAGTAATTGGAGGGGGAACTTCTGAACCCGTGGATGCAGTCAGATCATTGTGTAATAAAAGTTCGGGAAAGATGGCGATTGCTTGTGTTAGCCAAGCTTTTCTGAAAGATGCAGGAGTTGAATTCTGGTATGGAATGGGCAATGAACCAGTTCCAAGCTATATTTCGGGGATAAAACGCTTTCAAACAAATGATGATTTGATAACGTTGATTAACGCTGGTGATGTCGACCAGTACGATATCATCATTGTATGTGCGGCCTTATCAGATTTCATTCCCAAACGATTTGATAAAAAACTATCTTCAGAGGAAAAAGACCTCGCCATTAAATGTTCATCAGCTAAAAAAATCATCCCAATCATTAAGCAAAAGGCAGCAGATGCCATTGTCATGGGATTCAAATTAGAAAAAGAAAAAGAAACTCTAATCGATAAGACAGGTTCCTTGCTTAAAAGATATTCCCTGGATTATGTTGCTGCCAATTTGACCAATAACTTGAATGCAAGCGAGGGTGAGGTGTTTCTTATCAATCGAAATCAGGAAAAAATACAGTTAACAGGTTCAAAATCTTTGATAGCTGATGGTATCTATGAACAAATCATCAAAGACCATTTCTAAGCATACTTCCAAGGCATTTGCACCAGGCCATATCACTGGGTTTTTTCAACCGATCTATGATAAGGATAATCCCTTACAGACCGGTTCCCGTGGTGCGGGAATATCTCTTTCATTGGGTTGTCACACAAGTGTGTCTGTTGATCAAGCGGATTCATTAGAAATTGAAATTATTACGAATACGATAAATCGTGATGATCCTGTTGTCCGTCGATGTGTTGAATTATTAATTCCTCATGATTCCTTTCATATCACTATTCATAATAAGCTCGAACTTCCCATTGGTCAAGGGTTTGGTATGAGCGCTGCTTCCTCTCTTGGTGTTTCCTTAGCATTATCAGAGTGTTTGCATCTTTCACCAAAAAAAGCATTATATGCTGCTCATCAGGCTGAGGTGGAATGCAAAACGGGACTTGGTGATGTTGTCGCATCCTTTACTGGCGGGATGGAAATAAGAAAATACCCTGGTGTACTTTCAGATGAGGTGATCCAACCTATTCCAGGCTCTATTAATCTTGTTTTGTGTGTGATCGATTCATCGATGAAAACAGAAAAGATCCTTTCTGATGAAGATAGGATGAAAGAGATCACTGCCATTGGAAAAACATGTACGGATTCACTGCTCAAAAACTCAATAATTGAAGAATTTTTTTCCCTGTCTCAATTATTTACTGAACGATCTGGCCTTGCATCTGAAAAGATCCTACAGGCCATTCAAGAAGTTAATGAGTATGGCATGGCGAGTATGTGTATGCTTGGCAATGCTATTTTTGCCATGGGTAATGTTAAGGATTTGGTACAAATTCTTCATAAACATGGATCTGTATATCAAACCCGAGTCGATACTATTGGTGCTCGACTTATGTAAAAGATGTTGTTAGATTTTGTCTGTCTCTGCTGAGGCAAGTTTTTTCAGATGGGTTTCTCCATCTTCTGGTCCTTTTGCAAACAAGACATCATGTGGATCGATGACTGTATGTTTATTTGGCCCGTACAGCCATTTGTTTTTATGCCGCATGGCGATAATGTTCATCCCGGTTTCACTGCCCAGTTTCAAGGATCCAAAGGTTTTCCCGCAAAGTATCGAGGATGGATCAACTTCGATGCGGGTGAGCACTTCATCGCTTTCACGAAGACTCATTTTAATAATGGGGTGAAGTTCCACATCTCTGAGTTGGACATCGGCGATTTCCTGAGCTGCATCGGCGATTTCCTCGCCTGCTAGCGCCAGTTTCATAAGTGTTAGAGCACTATCCACGCTAAGGTTTCCTTCTTTGACTTGCTCAAAGGATTCTCGCTGTAGATGGCTATAGAGATCATCGATGAGATCTTCTAGGTCATAGACTTCGTTGGCAATAGTTTTATTATCATAAAGTAATGCTGAATACGCAAGATCAATCATCAGTTCGGATTTATCTTTGATTTCCAGAACTGTTGATTCTAATGATTTTTTCTTCTTCAATCCAACACCTCCTGTTTTCCTTGCAAGAAATCGAATAAATCCTGGTATCCATCCTCTGTCCCTCTCACGATGAGCATGTCCTCAGCTTGTAATAAAGCATCGGCTTGTGGATTGTAGATCCAGCAGGCATGTCTTCTGATTCCAATGATGCGCATCCCTGTTTCTGATTCTACTTTGAGTTCTCCAATGGTATGATTACAAGCAGATGATTCTTGGCTTACCTTCATTCTGAACAGACGTTCATCAGCTTTTTTAAGGATACGGGGGAGAATGGGTTCGGTTTTATCCTCCATGAGTAAAATGATGTCTCCTGCTGTATTTGATATGCGTTCGGCGGCTTGAGCGATTTGAAGAATACCTGCGAGCTGTTCAGCGTCTTCTTTGCTACGTGCAGCCATCATGGCATTGATTCGGATATCATAGTTGAGCTTGTCCATGCGTACTTCTAGGTATTTGACTTCTTCGGCGATTTCAGTGCTGTTGAAGAGCACTGCCGAATAGGCAAGATCAATGATCAGCTCTGAGATATCTTTCATCTCCGTCAGTAGGTCCTTGACCGGTGTGGGCTCATATTCAATTTCAGAGAATTCCTCTGTTTTCCATTGTGGGGTGCGTTGCAATCGACCAAGGAGACTTTTACGATGTTTTCTTTTCTTCATACCATTCCTACTCCAATAAATATAAATAAAAAAACGATTCCAAGGGTATCACCAAGCGTGGTGACCACTGGTGCTACCACATCATCCGGATCAATTCCTTTTTTAAATGAGATAAATGCGGTAAGAACACTGAGAAGAGAAATGACACAGACCAGTGCTGCGCCCGTTGCAAGGATAACCACCATGAAAGGAAGAAACGGTATCGACATTGCTGAACTCATAAATACCCCTGTGAAATAAATACCTATCGCTAGTAAGAAATAGGTGATAATCCCCATGAAAACTGCGGTGATTAGTTGTTCATGCATGTTTTTATCTGTTAGATCGATTTTTACCGATCCTACATGAAGCCCTGATGCCAGACGAGCGCCAAGGATGCAGCCGATGTTTCCACCAACACTGTTGATTACGGGGATGGAAATAAAAAAGATGGTAAGTCTCTGAAGAAGCATATATTCTCCATAATGCAGTAATTGTCCCACGAATAATTCAATGATGAGGGTAAGGGTGAGCAGTGGAAGACCATATCGAACTATTTTTTTCCAGTGATATATCACCAGATCACCTCAATTAGAAGAGCACTTCCAAAAATACAGAGCATGGTAATGATATCACCCACGGTGGCAAGCGCTGGTCCGGTGATGTTATCCGGGTCATATCCTCGTTTGAACACCAGGTAGATAATGCCAATAGTAAGCATGGTTAGAATAAATGCAGAGACAATGCCTGCAAGAAAAACGATGCTTATCAATTTGTATGGGTTGGGATTGATGTTGAAGAAGGCAATAGATGTGACATAGGCAAGGATTCCAATAAGAAGGGAGACCAGGATACTAAGTACGCTGGAACCAAGGATGTTTTGTTTCAATTCCTCGTTCCACATGTTCTCTGCATTGATTACTCCAAGATGATAGGCTGATCCAAGCCGTGATCCAAAAGCGGTGCTGATGTTTCCTCTGAGTGCGATAATACCGGGTATGACTACGATAAGACCGGGAATAGTTTGAAAAAGATCGGTCATAAGTCCGAGAATGTTACCGGCAAAGATGCCGCCGATACCGCAAAGGAGCAGGAGGGGGAGGCTCTGTTTGAGCATTTCCTTTGCTATCATGGGGTATCGCCTCCATTCTCTTTCACTCTCCAATGTGGCTTATCTATTCATCATAAAAATTCTTTTCGGTAGCGTTTCCATTGTGCATCGGTATGATCCTGGATTTGCTTAAGTTGTTCTTCATCACGTTTGGGTACGAAGAGATGTTTGAATCGACCTTGAAACTTTAACCATTCCTCAACTTGTTTCGGTTTGATTTTTTCTTCAAGTAATAGCTTACTTTTTCCATTGAAGCTGATTTCATCGTTTTCGTATTCCCAGAGCGTCCAGGATCCAGTTTCAATAGCCAATTTTCCCATTTCCACGGTTTTATCCATGCTGAACCGCCAACCTGGTGGACACGGGGCAAGGATTTCAATGTATTTTGGTCCCTTGATGGATTTTGCTTTCTCCACTTTTCGATAGAGGTCCTCTGGTTCACTGATCGATGCCTGTGCAGCATAGGGTGGATGATGAGCACGGATGATTTCACCCATTTCCTTTTTGAACTCGGTTTTTCCACCGACCGTGGTGGTGGTCCATGCTGACATGGGTGTTGCACCACTGCGTTGAATACCAGTGTTTGAATAGATTTGATTGTTGTAGCAGATATAGATGAAATTGGTCCCACGTTCAATGGCACCGGATAAAGCTTGCAGACCGATATCATAGGTGCCTCCATCCCCAGCCCAGGCAAGCACGTTGATGTCTTCTCTTCCTTGTTTTCGCAATGCTGCTTCAACGCCTGATGCTCCAGCTGCTGCTGCTTCGAACGCGATGTTCATGATAGGAATATCAAATGAGGTGGTTGGATACAGACTTTGAATGACTGCGGTGCAGCATGCAGGAACCACCATGATGGTTTTTTTCCCAAGGGATTTCAGCACGATCCGAAGGGCAAGGGTTGCCGGACAACCCGGACAGGCAGCATTTCCTTGTAGGACGCATTCTTCAACGGGAAGATCTTTTAACGCCATGGTTTACACCTCCTCCTTAAAGCCATACCATATTTGTTGTTTTGTTTTTTCTTTGATTGCTTTCTTACAGATCTTTTGGATATCACCATAAGTTACATCCTTACCTCCAAGACCGGCAATGAATCCGGTGACTTTTCCATCTGATTTACCATATAATGCTGCTTTGATTTCATTGAAGACTGCTCCTTCCTGTCCGATGGAGATATTCCGATCAATAACGATGAGTTCAGCTTGTTTGCTGAGTTTGATGACTTCTTCAGTGGGAAATGGCCGTAGTACGCGCAGACGTGCAAGACCGATTTTGATTCCTTCCTTTCTGAGCAAATTGATGGCTTCTTTGCTTTCTGCACCAATCGCCCCCATTGATATCAGGATGTATTCTGCATCCTCACATTGGTAATATTCAAATAATCCACCATGGGTTCGACCGAACTGTTTTTCCCATTCATCTGCAATGGAGGGAATGAGTTTTTTGGCAGTCATTTGAGCATCCTGCATTGCTTTTCGGATGTGTTCATAATGTTGGGTGCCGATGATGTTTCCCTGTGTCGTAGGATTTTCCACATCCAGTTTCCAGGTGGGTGTGTATGGGGGAAGGAAATCATCGATTTCCTGCTGAGTTGGTATTTCAGCCGGCATTGAGGTATGTGATAAAATAAATGCATTATGACTGATCATCACAGGTAGAAGAACCTTTGATTGTTCCGCGAGTTTAAACGCTTGAATAAGGGTATCATAGATTTCTTGATTGCTACTGGCAAAGAACTGAATCCATCCGGTATCTCGCTGGGAAATGGCATCGTTTTCATCGGTCCATATATTCCAGCCGGGTCCGATAACTCGGTTGATATTACACATCACAATTGGCAGTCGGGCAAGAGCGGCCCAATGCAGCATTTCATGCATTAGTAGAAGTCCGTGTGCAGAGGTTGCGGTAAAGGTTCGTGAACCAGCTTCACTTGCACCGATGCAAGCTGACATTGCTGAGTGTTCACTTTCCACACAGATGTATTCACCGTTGAATTCACCAGTGGCAACATAATTTGCAATTCCTTCAACAAGCGTTGTTTGGGGGGTGATCGGATATGCTGCGACTACGTCTGGTTTTGCCATGATAGCTGCCTTTGCAGCGATGTAATTGCCGGTATCGATCATGATTTTGCTCATTTCTTTTTTCCCTCCCGTTTCATAATGATTGCTTTAGTGGGGCATTGATTGGCACACACTCCGCATCCTTTACAATAATCAAAATTAATTTCAATGGTGTTGTCTTTGTTTCGTTTAATAGCTCCTTCTGGGCAGAAGATCCAGCAACGCAGGCATTTCACACATTTTTCTTGATCACATTCTGGGCGAAACACTCGCCAGCTCCCAGTTTTTCCCATTGCTCCTTCTTTTGGATAGGAGATACAGGCGACGAGATCATATTTTTTACTTTTTTTCACTGGCTCACCTCCACCATGTCATAGGCATCAGCGGTTGCTTTCACATTTTGTTCACCGCTTTCTCCTTTCCATTTTTCTCGAATTGCTTTCTGTATTGATGGAAGGCTGACCTTATCAAGGACCTTTGGCACTGCTCCAAGAATTGGGGTATTGACCACTGGAATACCGCCAACCACGATATCATATTTGATAGCGATGCCAGTTGCATCAACAGTGGCAATGTGCTTTGTTTCCTTAAAATCAAATTCATTTGGTGATTTTTGGGTGTTAATCAGGATTCTTCCGTCTTTTTTCAATCCTTTGAGCACGTTGACCAGATCCATGATGCTTTCATCTTGAACGATAACTAGGTCTGGTTCATAGATCTCACTGCGTAGGTGAATTTCGGATTTTGAGATTCGTGCGAATGCGCGAACAGGTGCTCCTCGCCGTTCTGCGCCAAAGACAGGAAATGCCTGCAGTCCTCTGTTTCCATCTTTTAGTGCGGCAGCGACAAGAAGATTTGCAGCAGTCACCGATCCTTGTCCGCCTCGCCCATGAAAAACAATTTCAACTATGTCATCTAGAGCCATAATGGTACTCTCCAGTGATTGGGGAATAAGGATAGCACATATAATTGTTTTGAATAAAAAATCAAAAAAAGAATATTAGTGAGAGGATTAACGGCTTTTATTTTGAAGTGACGGCATCGATTTTTTCTTGTGCCCGTGCATCTTTATCGGTTCGGTGATCGATTTTAAGTTGAGTGATTACTCGTTTGACATCTGGTTCATTGATCATTGCTTCATGGGCTTTTTTTATTGCAGTGAAGAGGTGATCGATGGTTTCCGCTTCAATCACCGTTGCCATGGCATTGGTGTAACAATTGATTGATTCATCGTTGAGAATTTTGACTATTTTTTTAATATAGGGGCTGAGATTGACCCCCACTCCGATAGGTGAAATACTGACTTGTGCGATAATCATATATTTTAATCACCATTAACCTCATTGATTGGATTGTTCTTAATTGTTATGTTATTTGAAAAGGTAACATTCTCATTAAGGTTAAGTCTACACTAAGGAATATTATTTTATTATTTTTCTAATACAAACAAGTGATATCAGATGGAGACCGAAATCAAGAGATCTGCTTAGAGATGCTGTTCTAATAAATCTGCGATATCTGTTGGAAATTCAGCAATTTCAACACCTGCATTTTGAAATGCTTTTAGTTTTGATGCTGCTGTTCCTTTCCCTCGGGCAATAATTGCTCCTGCATGTCCCATTCTTTTTCCAGGTGGTGCGGTTCTTCCTGCGATAAATGCAAACACGGGTTTTGAGATATGTTCTTTAATGTATGCTGCAGCATCTTCTTCAGCAGTTCCTCCTATTTCTCCTACTAAAACCATCGCTTTTGTTTCTCTGTCTTTTTCAAACGATTCTAAAGCATCAATGAATGTTGTTCCAATGATCGGATCACCTCCCAGACCTACACAAGTACTCTGTCCAATGTTTTTTTCGGAAAGAGCATTTACTATTTCATAGGTTAGAGTTCCTGATCGACTGGCTACCCCAATATTTCCTTCAAGAAAGATACTTCCGGGGAGAATCCCAATCTTTGTTTTGCCGGGACTGGCAATACCGGGGCAATTTGGACCGATAAGAACAGCTTTTTTATATTGAGCGTAATGAACAAATTCCATGGTGTCCTGAAAAGGAATATTTTCAGTAATGACCACCAAGGTTTTTATTCCTGCTTCTAAGGCTTCAAATACGGCATCCTTTGCAAATCGTGCCGGAACCAATACAAGTGAGGTATTTGCATCTGTTTCATTGACCGCGTCTTTTACGGTATTGAATATGGGAACTCCTTGTACCTCTTCTCCGTCCTTTCCTGGCGTAACCCCTGCGACGACATTGGTACCAAATGAACGCATTTCACCGATATGAAATACTCCTTGGTGTCCTGTAGCTCCTTGAACAACGACCTTATTTTCAGTATTTACAAAAATAGACATATTATTTTCCTCCTGCAAGAGTAGAACATCGTTGTGCTGCATCTTGAAGAGTTGTTGCAGTTATGAGACCTGCATCTTTTAATATCTCTTTTGCAATATCTTCATTCATTCCCTTTATCCTTGCGACCACTGGACAATCAATCCCTTCTTTTTCTATGACTGATTGCACCCCCTTTGCAACAGTATCACATTTTGTAATACCTCCGAAAAGATTCAGAAAGATGACCGTTGGTTTGGCTTTTTTCATCAGTTCAAAGGCTTGTTTCACTTTTTCAGGATCATCCGTTCCTCCTAAATCAAGAAACACGCCTCCCTTTCCTTGGTAATGAGTTAAGGCATCAAGAGTTGCCATGGTTAATCCTGCTCCATTTGCGATGACACCGATATCGCCATTTAACTGAATAAACGAGATATTGTTTTCCCTTGCTTCTTTTTCAAGTGGGGTCAGTTCAACATGTTCCGGGATGATATCTTGATGTCGAAAAGTGGCATCATCATTGATGATTATTTTGGAATCCAATGCTATGATATCATTCTCTTCAGTAATAACTAGAGGATTTATTTCTACCAGTTCACAGTCATATTCTCTGAAAAGATCATATAATTTTTTTATAATATCACTCATCTTTTTGGATATAATCTTGTCAAAGGCAAAATGACCTAGGATTCGTCGTACATTGAAGGCTTGCAATCCGATCATTGGGTTGATCCATTCTTTATGGATTTTTTGATCAGAGACACTTTCGATATCGACTCCGCCTTCAGAACTGATCATGAGAAGTGGCATTCGCTTTGTTCTATCTAGTGATATACTAAGATAGAATTCTTTTTTAATGCTCATCTTCTCTTCAGCAAGCACTTTTTCGACAGTATAACCCCTAATGTTCATCCCCATTATGTTTGATAACGTATTGACCGCATCAGTTAAATTATCTGTAAGTTTAATACCTCCGGCTTTTCCTCGCCCACCAATAGGAACTTGAGCTTTGAGCACTAATGGAAATGATAAGTCTGCAAGATCTTTTTCATATTTTACTAGATTTCCACGTGGAGTTGAAATGTTATATTTCTTAAACAATTCCTTCCCCTGGTACTCGTACAATTTCATGAGAGGGTGAATGAAACTCATATATTTAAGAGCTTTTTAACCCAGGAATCACATGCTACCATCTTCTGAGTGAGTGGAGAGAAAATGAATTCTTTGATATAAACTAATGTATTCAAACCATATGTTCGTATGATTGGATCAGCAGCGATCCATTTGTTTTCCTTTAAAATTCTCATAATATTCATCATGTCAATTTTATATTCATCGTAATCTTTGTACACTGAAATCATAATGGCTTCAAACATTCTTGATGAGAAAAAGATAGTGGAATCACTCATGAGACGGGCGGCTTGGCTTTTATCCATATCTGGAAATGTGCTTGGATCAAATTTTATATGATAAAACGCAAGGATTTCAAAACCAATTTTTGGCGAATTTGGAAGATTAATCAGTCGAATTAAGTCTTCTCTTTCGAACCGACGACGGGCTATGGAAATCGAGTGTCTTGATACGCCGATTTCCTTTGCAATGGCACTATCAGACATTTCAGGATATCTGACCATCATACAGTATGCATTTTTTTCGGTATTAGAAAAATCCAGATCATGATATTTTCTTAAAGAAAAATCCTGATTGATTTGTGTTTCTTCAATGTCTAAGTTGAATCTTTTTTTAATCAAAGGAGCATAGTCAAAAAATCGATAGATCTTACTTATTTCAAAAGGGAAAACAACCATCGTAGGGTATTCCTCCTCTAGAAGCCCTCGTTTTCCAAATGTCTGGGTTCTGATATCATTAACCCTACCAACTGTGGCAAAATCCTTTGAAAAACTTAAGGAAAAACCCTTATCCTGTTCACCGACTGAAAAAAAGATTTCTTCGAAAACCTCAATTGTTTTTCCAGTTATTTTTACCCGTTCCTCCAAAGGGATTAATGGACTGAAGTTAGTGTAAATTACAACTAGCATTTGGCAACCTAACTGTTGTAGGCTTGGAATTTTTAATTTACGATAATATCCATTATCTTTTAATCGATGCCTTATCGATGTGACTGTTGAATGTTTAAGATTAGCTGTTTCAGCGATTTGCTTATCGGTATACGATGGGTATTTTATGAGGCTAAAGAGGACAATTTGTTCTTTTTTGGATAATCCTATTTTTGTCATCAAATAATAATAAGAAAGCTCTTATTTATTAAATTTATCATTTTAACATTAAATATTAAATTTATCAATATAATGAACATTATTTTGATTTAAAAATATACAAATAACATTTTTGACGAATCAACTTATCATTTTGCTAATAGTAAACGAAAAACTTATAATATATTGTAATTATTTAATGTTGGAGACAATCATTTGAAAAAGGTATATAAAAGGGGTTTCTCTCAAATAAAGTATAGCGATATCGCACCTTTCTTTTTATCAACATTTTATAAGATATTACTAGTAGGGATCATAACATGAGATCTAGCAGTAACAAAGCTGTAAAAAGCAGAAAAAAGGAGCAGGATGACATGAAAGAAGAAAATGTCGAAGAAGTCGAAGTCTTTATCATGGGGAAAGGTCACAAAGTGCCTGCTGGATTAACAATAATGAAAGCATTGGAATATGCTGGATATCGATACATCCGTGGATGTGGTTGTAGAGCTGGTTTTTGTGGAGCATGCTCAACGGTTTATAGAATTGAAGATGAACAAAAACTAGGATTTGACCTTGCCTGTCAAAAAGTTGTTGAAGATAAAATGTACCTGGTTCAATTACCTTTTGTTCCTGCTTCCAAAGCTGAATATGACATAGATGAGCTTGAACCATCTGATTCCTTGTTACTAACCATGTATCCAGAGATTGCCCGTTGTGTGTCCTGTAACACCTGTACTAAATCATGTCCTCAAGAAATTGAAACCATGAAATACATTCAGATGGCAGTGAGAGGAGATATCGAGAAATGTGCGGAATTATCATTTGATTGTATCCAATGTGGGTTATGTGCAATGCGCTGTCCTGCTGATATTAAACATTATCATCTATCACAGCTAGCAAGAAGAATTCGGGGGAAATATTTAGATAAAAAATCTAACAATCTAACCAATCGTCTCACCGAAATTGAGAACCGGAAATACGATGATGAGATTGATAAACTCATGAAGATGGACAAAAAAGAAATCGAAAAGCGTTATAAAAATCGAAAAATTGAAGCTGAAGAAAAAGGGGAGGCAGCCGCATGAATACAAACATGGGATACCCAGAATACATGCTGGATTCAATCAAAAAGATTGAAAAGAAACGAACGAAAAACATGTCCAGTCCTGTAAAACCACTATCGATGGAAGATCGTGAGAAAATACTGACCAAATACCATCCTGATTACATGAAGGGTACGAAAAGAGAATTGAAAATCGGACCTGATAAAGGTAAGATTCTTTACAATGGTATTGTAGATCTATTGGAATCAAAACCTGTGATTAATGCAAAGGATGTTGATTTAACAAAAGTTGATTATGATGTTGATTTACTTATTGTTGGAGGCGGAGGTGCAGGTACCGTTGCAGCTTTATTTGCGAATGAATCGGGAGTCTGCAAAGATAATATTTTAATCGTCACAAAACTTCGACATGGTGATGCCAATTCAATGATGGCTCAAGGTGGAATCCAAGCAGCGGATCGTCCAGAAGATGATCCCTCTTTACATTATCTTGATATTTATGGTGGCGGACATTTTACCAATAAACCAGAGCTAGTTCGATCCTTAGCAATGGACGCTCCACGGATTATCAGCTGGCATGAAAAACTTGGGGTGATGTATGATCGAGAGGAAGATGGTGAATTCCA